>CALPIT020000180.1 GCA_943323705.2 Streptomyces griseus | reverse complement strand
TAAGTACCTTTTGTGCCTTCGGGTATTTGTGGCATATAATCATGATATTATTTTCATCAAATACATTCAAAAAGTTATATTCGTGTTGGTTTCATTAAAAAAATCAAAAACACATCATGAACAAAAAAATAGTAATGGTTGTAATCGCTTTTGTAATGAGCATTTCATACAACTACGCCCAGGTTGCTCAGACCAATAATGAAAATACAAATTCAAGTAAAACCAATCCTTTACAAGGACTGAGAAAAGCCAACTTCACTGAGCTTGATCCTTCAAAACCGTTGATGCTGGATGGTATATCAACGCCGGTGTATACCGAAAATCTTACACTGGTAGAAGGTGAAGATTTTATGAAAGTGATGAGTAATGGTGATTATTTCCCGGATGTCTATATCGATAGCAACAAGGAAGTAAAAGCATTTGTACTCAGAAAAGCAACTGATATTGAGAAAAGTAAGATGGTAAAAATGCAAACAGATGTGGAAATGCCTCGCAATTCTGATTTGTTAGGTAAACCGGCTTTGCCATTTTCAGTTACAGACATCAACGGTAACAACTATTCTCTTGAAAGTCTGAAAGGAAAAGTAGTTGTCATCAATTTCTGGTTTGTGGAATGTAAGCCTTGTGTAATGGAAATGCCAGAATTGAATAGCCTGGTCGAAAAATTCAATAACAAGGATGTCGTTTTTCTTGGATTTGCCATGAATGAAAAAGATAAAATTGAACAATTTTTAAAGAAAACAAAATACAAATACAATATTATTCCTGGAGCTAAAGATGTTGTTGGTACTTACGGTGTATCCTCATTTCCCATGCATATTGTAATTGATAAAAACTCAATCATCACGTTTGCGGTTAATGGCTTAGGGCCTACGACGATTGAGGATTTGGAGAAGGCGATTGGGATGGTGTTGGAGTAAATAGGATTTGAAGGTTTAAGGGTTTAATAGATACCTCACCCCCGACCCCACTCCCTCGTGAGAGGCGAGCAATGAAAATTATCTTCTGAATTTGAAAGTAGCCTTTGTTTTTCTTTCTGCCTTCGAGTCTTTGTGGCGAGAAAAAATGTAAAATATTGAATGTAAAATATCCAATAGCCAGCCCCGATGCTTCGGGGTAAAAGTGGGATTTAGGAAATCGAAATTTCATTTTCTCAAGTAAATTATATCTCTGCGAAACATCTTTATTCTTCATTTCTCTGCGGTGAAAAAAATCGCAGTTACCAAACAAGTTTTTACTTCTTCATAAAAATATTCGCCAGCTCGATATTGCTGTTAATGTTTAATTTTTTATACACAGATTTGATATGACTTCTAACTGTATTGATAGAAAGTCCAAGTTCATCAGCAGTCATTTTATAACTCTTACCTTCTAGTATTAGATGCACAACATCATTTTCCCTGCTATTCAATATTTGATTTTCATTGATTTCAGACTTGCTGCTTTTTTTACTAAAATGTTCAATTACTTTTCTGGCAATCTCTACACTCATTTGAGAACCACCATTAAAAGTGGCGATGATGGTTTCTTTGATTTTGGCCAATGATTCACCTTTTGTAAGATAGCTGTGTGCACCATTACATAGGCATTTGAAGATGCTTTCATAATCTGCCGAAACCGAATGGATGATAATGGAAACGCCTGGATACAGCTGACACAATTCGCCGATACAATCCATTCCGTTTTTATACGGCAATTGTAAGTCGAGTAAAATTACATCAGGAGAAAATTCAGTGTTTTTTACAAATGCATCAACATAGCCTGCTGTAGTAGTTATTTTTATTTCTTCATCATTGTTGAAAAAATCAGTCAATGATTGGATAATTTCCATGTTATCCTCAATAATTCCTAAATATATCATGATACAAAGTTTAATTCAAGTATTACAATGAAATAATCATTCTCATTTTTAAATTCAGCGTTTCCTTTAATTGTTTTCATTCTGTTTCGGATATTATAAATGCCATTTCCATTTTCAAAAAGTGGATCCTGATTTCCAATTTTGTTGCTTATTATAATACGATGTTTGCCTTCGGATTTTTCCCATATAAATGATACCAGTTTTCTGTCGCCGTATTTGATGCTGTTGGTAATACATTCTTTGATAACGTAAATCAGGTAGCTTTTTTCCAGCAGTGTCAATTTTATTTTCTCTAGTCCTTCAATCTGTTGAAACTGAAAATCGATTTCGAGATTTTCAAAAGTTTCGGATGCCAATCCTTTGACCCTGTCCCATAAACGTTGTGCCGAATCAGATTTTGAATCCAGACTCCAAAGGCTGTCTTTCATCGCGAGCAATGCCTTTTTACCAAGCGTATGTATCGTGTTGAAATATTTTGTTTCCCGATCTCTGTTTTTTTGTAATAACTCCAGGTTCATGTTTATGCCAGTGAGATAGCCTCCTATTTCATCGTGTAAATCCTGCGCGATGTGTTGCCGAATTTTCATGATGTTTTTGTTTCGTTTTATTATTGTCATGAAATACAAGACTGTCAACAATAAAATAACAGAGAGTGTAACAACATAAAACCAAGTAGAGTTATAAAAATATTGCTCTACTATGAGAGTATAAGAATTGGTAATGATACTTCGGCTACCCGAACCTGTTATGGCTCTAACCAAAAGTTTGTATTTGCCCGGTCTGAAATTATCAATATGCAATTCAGGTAAATTGCCAATGCTTATCCACTCAGGATGTATTCCTTCAATTTTATATTCATATTGCGTGTTTCTGAATACATCAATTGGATTTAAAAAGAAATGAATTTTTACAAAGTTGATGCCTCTGCCCAATTTTATTGGAGTTTCATTGTCGGTAATAATCAGCATGCTTGTGTTTTTTTTCTGCTGATTACCTGATTCAATTTTACTGATTTCTATTGAAGTGTTGTCGGTCCTATTGATAATAATACTGTCAGGATTGAATTTGATAAAACCATTTACAGATCCCAATACAATGCTTCCATCAACAGAATGCAGAAAAGAACTATGGTTGAATTCGTTATTGGGTAAACCATCTTCCTTGTAAAAATTATTAATTACTAACGACTTCAAATTGACACATGAAAGTCCGGTAAAACTTGCTGCCCATAAATTCCCCTTCTTGTCGGGGACAAGTGAAATAATCATATTCCCCGCCATTCCTTCATTTCGGGTTAAATGATGCAGGATTTTTCCGTTTTGATCTAGATTATAAAGACCATTGGCGGAGGCACACCAAATGTCATTTTCATTAATGGCAACAATGGCAAAAACACGAAGCGATTCTTTGTCTGTTAATTGAATGGTGTAATTTTTTAAAATCAATCCTTGTTCATTGATTAAAAAAACGCCCTGTCCAGTGGCAATCAGTATTCGATTGGGTTTCAAAACCAAGATCTGATTTACCTGGTTTTCGCAAACATTTCTTCGGTTAATATTTACCGTTATTTCAGAAAAAATCTTATTCCTTTTGTCGTAAACCAAAAGGTTTTTATATCCTCCAATAATGATTCTATGCTCATCTAGGGGTGTCATACATACAATACTGTTCCAATTGATATCGGCTACTGCATTTGTATTGATCATTTTGTTTTGGGAAAGAATAAATTGCTTTAATCCCGAACCCTCAGTTCCGAGCCAGAGTGTATCAACATCTTTTATCAATGCACGAATTATGGGCGACTGCTTTTGAATGATTTTAGTTTGATGAGAGATCTTGTTGTACTGGATTAGTTGCTGATAAGTAGCTAAGTAAATATTTTTATCATCTTCTGCAATACCACGGGGAACTAAAAATGTATTGTTTACAGGATTAAACGTTGAAAAAATATTGTCAAATAAATTCTTCTGATAATTAACGATTATTAAACCATTGGAGGTGGCTGCATAAATGCAATGATTGATATCGTATAATTTATAAATCTTTTCAGGTTTATCGGCACCCAGCGGAATTAATGTTTTGTGTACTATCCCATCTTTTTTATAAATATGAAAGAGCTGATTTTCATTGTTAACTGTAAATGTGCCTTCTTGATTCTTTAGTATGTCATACGTATTCTCGTTATACTCGGTATAAGGAATTATTTTGTTTTCTTGGTGTAGCCATAAATAAGATTGAGGTGTAGCAATGATTTCGGTCTTGTTGTCTAGTTCATTTCTGCAATTCCAGATGAAATTATTCGCTAAGGAAACCTTGCTGTTGGTTTGTAAATTATAACGGTTGATGAAAAGGACCTCATGAGTGGTGGGGTAATTTATCGCGGCAATTATTTTATCATTTTTCACTATTAATGAAGCAGTTGAGATTGCTTCTTTTGATGGAATGGTAACTGATCTGATTCCATTATTATAGTAATTGAATAAAGTTCCTTCTTTTGTCAACCACCAAATGCCCGAACCACTATCGGTAGTGATTTGAATGATTTTATCTTTATTTTGAAATGGAAACGGAATCAATTTATTGTTGAAACAATCGATGTTATACAAACCTTCATTGGTAGCAATAATCAGTTGATTTTGATAGCTCTCAATTTGATTAATATGTCTTACATTATCATTGGAATTGCTGTTTCCAAAATCTATTTTTTGAGTAGCATAACCATCAAATCTAAATAGTCCGTTGGAGGTGCCCAGCCATATCATGCCATTGTTATCTTTTACTACGCCACTGATGTAATTGTCTGTCAATGTGGGGTCTGCCAGAATTCTTTTGTATTCGTATAAAAAATCTTGCGACACTAGTTTTTCGACTTTCAAAATAAGACATGCCATTATGCATACAGTAAATGCTATTCTACTGCTGTTTGATATAGCTTTTATTTTATAAAAAAATGAATTCAATGAGATGATCTCTTTTTTAACTTATGCAAAGGTCAACAATATGAATGAAAAAAACGGGAAGAATGAATCCACTCACATCAAAATGTGATGGGTACTCACATCAAAATGTGATACCATTATTTTTTTACATCAAATCATCGTTTCTACTTTCGCCCACTTGAATACAATCTATAAAACATCAATGTTTAAAACGAAAAAAATGAAACAGAAATTAAGTACATTTTGCATGTTGTTAACTACGGTTTTGCTAGTCAATTTCAGCGGTTTTGCACAAGCTCCAACGCTTGGAGCAACCTAC
>CALPIT020000179.1 GCA_943323705.2 Streptomyces griseus | reverse complement strand
GTCTTTATTATTAGACATGAGTATCAATGTGACTTTCAATCCCGCAAGAGCATTAATTGCAGATGTAACACCACCGGGTGTTGAACGAACCAAAGGCTTTTCGTGGATGCAGGTAGTTAGTGGCACATTTGGCATTATAGCCTATTTTATATCAGTTGCATTTGGTAATATGACTTTAATTTACACAACAGCGGTTATTGTATTGCTATTTTCTATCATTCCTGTTTTGTTTGTAGAGGAGCCAAAACTGTTGCAAACAGAAACAATCACTGAAGAAGAAGTTAAAACCAATTCATCTTTTGTTGATGGTATTAAAATTTTGTTTCCATTGTATGGCTTTATAGCCTTTGGACTCTTTGTCGTTTTAAATAAGATGATTTTAAATGGAGCATGGGACAATTTACAAACGAACTTCATGTATATATGTTTATTCGTTACCCTTCTTCTTGGCTCATTTACAATATGGAAAGGAAAACAGCAATCATCTGATACCAATGATTTTCAAAAAATACTGCTGGCACATTCATTCACATGGTTGGGAATTCAGAGCATGTTTGTAATGAGTTATTTTTTTATTAAAGAGAAAATGATTCCAGATTTAGATGTTTCAACTGCATGGGCAAACGGTTTTTCTAAGTTATTTTCTGGAGCAGCACTAACAAAAGAAAGTACAGCAGGGAATATACTTTCACTTGGTTTTTTATTGCTCAATTTTGTTGGTGCATTGTTGCCTGTAATGTTGCTTGAACCATTAAGTAAAAGGAAAGGAAAAATAAAAGTTTACCGAATGGCAATTGCTTGCATGACAGCGGGCTACTTTATTTTATACATTGGCGGCAAACAAGAAATTATCTTTTACCTAGGTATGATAATTTGTGGCATTGGTTGGTCGGCAGTTATTTCTATTGTATTTGCCATCATGACTGAAAAAGTAAATGCCAATAAAATGGGGATGTATATGGGGCTTTTTAATTTTAGCATTGTGTTACCTGCAATGATGACACCTGGAGTTTCAAAATTAGTAAATGATTCAGGAGACTCATCCGTATTGTTCTTGATTATTTCGATTTGCTTATTGGTTTCTTTTGTAAGCTGGCTGTTTGTAAAAGATGTTCAATCGGAAGTTTTTAAAACAGCTTAATTGTGTAATTTAATACCACTGGCAGCATAAGGCTCATTGAGCATTAACAGTACAATTTTGTGATGCAACTAAATCGCCATTTTTGTATTACTGAACGAAAAAAAAATAATGAATGTATGCAACTTGAATTAAATAGACAATGGTGGAAGGAAGTGGTGGTCTATCAGATTTATCCTAGAAGTTTTAAGGACACCAATGGGGATGGTATCGGTGATTTAAAAGGAATCTTCGAAAAACTCGACTATATAAAAAGTTTGGGTGTTGATGTAGTGTGGCTTAACCCAGTATATGAATCTCCGAATGATGATATGGGATATGATATTTCAGATTACAGGGCCATCATGCAGCAATTTGGAACCATGGATGATTTCGAAATGCTTTTAAAAGGGTTGCACGACAGAGGGATAAAGTTGATAATGGATTTGGTTGTAAACCATACCAGTGATGAGCATTTCTGGTTTAAGGAAAGTAAGAAATCTATAGACAATCCTTACCGCAATTATTATCATTGGTGGGATGCAGAAAAAGGTAAGCCACCTTATCGTTGGAGTATTTTTGATAAAGAAAGTAATGCCTGGAAATATGATGCAAATACGGATAGTTATTACTTTCATATTTTTAGTGAGAAGCAGCCCGATCTAAATTGGGAAAACCCACAAGTAAGAAATGAGGTGTACGAAATGATGAAATGGTGGATGGATAAAGGTGTTGATGGCTTTCGGTTGGATGTTATCACTTGTATTTCAAAAGATATTTCATTTCCTGAATTGCCAAAAAATATGACTGTTGGCGATTGGTTTCCCTATTATGCAAAAGGACCCAACCTACATCAATATTTACAGGAAATGTACAACGAAGTATTTTCTAAATATGATTCCATGAATGTAGGAGAAGCATCAGGAGTAAATATCAATGATGCATTGCTCTTTGTTGACGAAGACCGAAAAGAGCTTCAAACATTTTATCATTTTGATCACACTGGTTTTGGAATCAGTAAAGAAAATTTCATGTATGCCGACGACAACAACAGAGATTTGACAGAATGGAAAAAGATTTTTCACAATTGGGATAAAGTGTTTGCTGAAAAAGGCTGGGGTACTGTTTACTTGGGTAATCATGATACGAGTCGAATGACGAGCCGCTATGGAAATGACAGTGTTCAATTCAGGGAATTGTCTGCAAAAATGCTGAATACTTTTTTGTTGAGCATGAGGGCCACACCTTATATCTACAGCGGAGATGAAATTGGTATGGTAAATACGAATCACACCAAAATAGAGCATTATCAAGACCTTTATACCATCAATTATCACCATCAGCTAAAACAAAAAGGAGAGGATCATCAAGCATTTTTAAATTCACATTCCAAAATAAGCAGGGATAATGGCAGGACTCCTTTACAATGGAATGATACCCATCAGGCAGGATTTACAACAGGCACTCCTTGGCTTGCCATAAATGAAAATTACAAATCGCTGAATGTAGCAGATCAGGAAATTCGTTCTGATTCAGTATTGCATTATTTCAGGACGATGATTCAATTGCGGAAAAAATATCTAACACTGATATACGGGACATTTGAACTAGTTGATGAAAGTAACAAACAGTTATTTGCTTACATCAGACAATTAGGCAATCAGAAATTATTAGTAGTTCTTAATTTTTCAGAAGAAGAATCATACTTGGATACCGATTTTGATTTAGCCAATAGCCATATTTTGATTAGCAATTACAAGGATCCATCTCGTAATAAATTGTATAAGCCTTTTGAAGCGGTGATTTATGAAATTCAACAGTAAACACTTATAAATGAAAATAAAAATAATTGTAGCATCAATACTGCTGATTAGTAGTATTGAAACTCTTGCGCAGAAAAAGGTAACAGAAAAAAATGGTGAAATTATCTATCATGTTTTTCAGCGTAGCTTTTATGATGGAAACGGAGATCGACAAGGAGACCTAAATGGTTTGAAGCAAAAATTGCCGTATTTGCAAGACTTAGGAATTACTTCTATTCTATTGCTTCCCTTATACGATGCAGATTGTTACCATAACTATTTTGCAAATGATTTTGAAAAGATTGATGCCGAGTTTGGCACCATGCAAGATTATATGTTGCTTGTAAAGGAAATTCATAAAAGGGGGATGAAATTGTACATGGATATGGAAACACAGTATGTAACAGAAAAGCATGCATGGTGGAAAGATGCTGTGGGGAATATCAATTCACCATACAGTGATTACATTTTATTTGATGATTCACAACATTTGATTCCATCAACAATGGTGTTTGATTTGAGGCAACTAAATAGTTACGATGGTTCTTTTATTAAAGTAACTACCGTTAATCTGCGAAACAAGAATGTACTAGAGTATAATAAAAAGTTGTTTTCCTTTTTTGTAGACCCTAACAATGATGGAAATTTTGATGACGGTGTAGATGGTTTTAGATTAGATCATGCGATGGATAATTTAGATGGGAAACCGGCTCTCACGGATTTATTCGTCCATTTTTGGAAACCATTGTTGACATATTTAAAAGAGTTCAATCCAAAACTTAAAAATGTTGCAGAACAATCTGATTGGAAAGATTTTGGTTTTAGCTATTTTAAAAATACAAATGTCGATAGGATGTTTGGCTTCGGTTTACAGAAGGCAATTTTGTCATTTAATAAACAACAGTTAATACAAAATGCAGATACCATTTTAGCAAAATGTCCAACTGGAAAAGATCAAATCATTTTTTTGGAGAATCATGATTTGGACAGGTTTGCTTCTTTGGAGCCCAATATCAAAAAGCAAAAGCTGGCTGCTGCATTATTGTTGCTTATTGGTGGTGTCCCGTCTATTTATTATGGTCAGGAAATTGGTATGAAGGGAACAATCGGTAATTGGGGAAATACAGATGGAAATGATATTCCACGACGTGCTGCATTTGATTGGTATTCATCAGGTAAAGGAAAGGGGATGGCCACCTGGTATGAAAATACCGGTGGTTGGTGGGAAAATAATCTTCTTACGCCCAATGATGGAATTTCTGCAGAAGAACAATTAAAAAACGATAGCTCATTATTTAATTATTATAAAAAATTAATCCACCTTAAACAAAGCAATCCAGCTTTAGCAAATGGGACATATGAAAATGCCATAAATGATAACGACAAAGTATTTAGTTTTTATAGAAAAGAGAAAAATAGAAAAGTTTTAGTGGCTGTAAATCTTTCGGAAGAAGTACAAACAACCAAGTTTATAGATGGGTATAAAAACTATACGTTTTTGTTTGGTAAAAACCAGGTAAATCAAAGTACGATTCAGTTGAACCCATACGACGTGGTTGTAATTGAAATAAAATAAAACAAATGAAGGGATTATTTTCTATAATGTTTATGTTATTTGTCATTTCCTGCAAATCACAGGAAAGTGTTGATTACACTGTTTATGTAAATCCATTTATTGGTAGTGAAGGCACTGGTCACACATTCCCTGGCCCTTGTATGCCGTTTGGAATGGTGCAACCTGGTCCGGATAATGTAGACAAAGGATGGGATTACACAAGCGGCTATCAATACAAAGACACCATTATTCTTGGCTTTTCGCAAACAAGAGCCAATGGAACGGGCATCAATGAATTTGGTGATGTGTTACTTCAACCTTTCACAGATGACAAAAAAGATAACTTTGGAGAAACATATTTCAAAGAAACGGAAAAGGCTTATCCCGGCTACTACACGGTTACGTTAGGCAATAAAGTAAAAGTGGAACTGACCAGCACAGAGCGAGTAGCCATGCATCGATATACTTATCCAACAAAAAATGCAAAACTGCTGGTTGATTTGCAGCACGGACTTTGTTTCTTAACTGATTCACTGGTGCTTGAAAGTGATGTGAAGATTGAAAATAATAAAACAATCAGCGGTTATTGTCATACAAAAAACTGGGTACAGAGAAAATACTTTTTCACGATTAATTTTAATCAACCTTTCATTCATTCAATTCAATTAAAAAGAAAACCAAAAGAAGC
>CALPIT020000178.1 GCA_943323705.2 Streptomyces griseus | reverse complement strand
CCAATATAGAAAGAGTCTTTGAATTTGAAAATATATAATCCATTCTCATCAATACTAGTCTCTGATTTTATTCCTTTAGAATATTCTGAAAAACTCAAATCCCCTAATGTTGGGCATTCCGTTTGACTAAAATGAAAACTTATTTTTTCTAAAAAATAATTATCTGCAACATGATTCCAATTTTGAATAAATGGTGTATTTGATATTTTAAATGACATAAATTATTTTTGTTTTATTTAATTCCAAATATCAATTTTTCAATTCGGTAAAAAATATTAGTTGACTCTTTATAACCTTTTTCTTCAGCACATTTTAAAGAACAAAAATATTTAGTCCATAATCGAAACAAATTAGATGATTCACATCCACCAGATATACTTTTTTTGCAACTTTCACATTTAATGTTTTTTTGATTAAACTCTGTTTTTTTTTTGACTTTTTTTGACATTTTTATTTTTTTACAAATTTCCTACTCTATTAACTTTTTTTATTTTCGCTGCTTTAGTATTTCTAAAGTGAACTAATTTATGATTTGATGAATTCAAGAATTACTTCACTTTGTTTCATCTTATTTTGTCTCGTTGCAAACTCTTTTTTTTATTTAATTATATTGGCTTTAATTAAAAAGAGTATGAGATTTATTAAGAGCTAAAAATATTGATAGACCTATGACATTTTAATTTAACATCTATCTACATTATATGAACTCCCAATACCAGTCCAAGGCTTGTCGGTTTCGATTCCAATTGCTCTTAATGCATCTTTTATTTCTGCCTCTGTTGGTCTTCTTGTATTACTTTCTGTTGTAACATAAATGACTTGGCCTTTGGGAATTGGCCCTACATTGAACGAAAATGTAATTTTCCATTTTTGACTCATTTTGAAAAATTTAATAATTAATCCTACTCTTTCGATTTTCGGATCACTCGACCTACTCTTTTAGCTTTTCGGTTTTCGCTACTTTAGTATTATAAAGTAAAACGAATATATGTTTTGATGAGTTTTTAACTTGCTTCACTTTGTTTCATCTTATTTCATCTCGTTTCATACATGTATTTTTGTTTAAATATTTATCAATCATGGATTTAAATAACAAACTTGAAAGTTTAAAAAATGCTATTGAAAAAGAATCCGGAATTATTGTCAATTCAGTTTCGCGTTGCAGAAAGCTTTCAGAATGGTTAAAGAATAAAAATGTATTTATTTCCTACAGTACTTTATCTCGAATGTTTCAATTATCGAGTCAACAATATCATACACATATTTCAACGCTTGATCATATTTCTAAGGCAATCGGATTTTCATCTTATGATCATTTTATCAAATTAAAAAAAGATGAAAGTCTGAGTAGCATTTCTTTGAAGCAAGCTCAAATGCATCTTACCTTACTTGGTCATCAAGGGAATCCAATTAAATCTGCTCAGTTTTTTATTGAAAGGATTATAGAGAACGAGGTTGTTTATTGCAGTTTAACCTATCCGTTAGCAAAACAATTATTAGATGGCAATAAAAAAAACGAAACAGCTTTAAAATTACTTGGGAGCTCTTCAATTGGAAGAAAACATTTTTTTCAATATTATGTAGATGAAGATGATATTTCAGGAATATATTCTCATTCTATCAATAATTATTTTATTTGTAATTCATCAGATGGTGAAGAGTTTACTTTTTCGAAATTATATTATTTAAGAAAACTTGTTTTAAAAAATCCAAATCAGTATAAACAAGTAAACCAATTTCTTGATGAAATAGAATTAAACAAGCTTCATTTGAATAACCTTCATTTATATTCAAGATGGGTTGAAGCGAAATTATTGGCAATTTATGCTGAACATAAAAAAATTGATAAAGAGTTCTTGGTGCATCAAACTCAGATTATCATAAATTATTTCAAAGGCGATAAGCCAAAAAATGAAGTGATTGCTTCTATAGGCAGATGGAACAGAGCTTTGGTACTAACAGGACAGCACGATAAAAATTCACTTCCAGATTCTTGGATAGAATTTTCTATCAACGAGCTATTAAATGGATTTCAGGATTTGGAATTTCAATCCCCAACCTATGCTTTTTTAACTAAACAAGAAGGGTTTAAAATATCAAAAAATTTGATACCTTTTAACCACTGGGATAATGCTATTCTTACTTCCAGTCTTTTTTTACAAAGCGGTAATTATCTTAAAAATCAGAAAGATTTTTACAATCAAAAATTGGGCATACATCCAATTTTCTTAAATAATCTAATAAAATAATAACATTGCGTTTTTTTACGACAAAAAAAGAATATTCATCCCTTGTTATTCTTATTGGACTTTTACCAGGTTCGAATATGCTTATTGGTTTAAGATTATTTAGCAGTTCAAATAACCACATTCCAGCTGCACCTTTTTTTATACAAGGAATAATTGCAATGGCTTTTGGTATCATTTTCTTTTCTAAAACTTGGGCAAGGTTGCCCATACAAACTGAACATGAATTCATTACTATAAGATACACAGATCCAATTGTAAAAATGCTTTCAATATTCAGAGGTTTATTTCTTGGAATTATTATTATTCCTCTATTGCTGGCGATCAGTTCGCAAACCTTAATTGAAATAATTGGATATTTTGAAATATCTCGAAACGAATCAATAATGGGCCTTTTTGGTATTTTGTTATTAGGCGTATTTTTCAATGATTTAAAAAATCGTATCAAAATCGATATGATTATCGGAGTCTTAACGCTTGTTGTTGTAATTATTTATTTTATACACAACATTTTTATTCAACATCAAAACAATCTTGTACAAAATGAGATTAAGCACACTTTATTATCTACCTCATTAAAAACTTACTATCCTTCTATTTTTTTTCTTTGGTGGTTTACGATGATTGTTGATATGCCTGATATGCGAAGTCAAAAATTATTGTCTTTAAAAAATAGCCATCACGGCAGAAAAGTAATTTTAATTGCCTCAGGAGTATCGATTTTCATACAAGGTTTATTTTTAGCCTATCCCTTTTATTTATTGAATTATGCTAACTGGTATTGGATAGATGTTGTTTTTTTTGTGCTTATTGTGCTTAATGTCATTCAGTCAATGCTAAGCCTTAATCATTGGGCTGGAAGTTTAATTACATCTGGCATTTCTGAGATGTATCCAAATTTTAAAACCAAAACGTTTTTTTCAATTCCAATATTAATATTCAATTTATCTCTAAGTTTAATTTGGATATTAATGAGTCAATCTGCTTCAAGTCTGGTTTTTGATTTGGTAACATTTACAGCTGGCGTTGGTCCCTTATATATTTTAAGATGGATTTGGCCAAAAGTAAATGCTTTAGCAAATTTTATTGCGATGTTATTTGCTCCGATTTATTTTATTTTATGGAAATGGCTTATCACTTATCAATCTATTTCGACAGCATTGAATGGGGTTATCAAAGAACCTTTTTTTCAGAGCATCACGATAGTCGGATTATTGAATATGTCAACTTGGCTAATTGTTATTTTTTTAAGCTCAAATAAAGAACAAGAAAAAAAATCTCAATTGTTGATTCAAAAATATAAACTCAATGAAGAGTTGAGGATTCCAATGAATTGGTTGTATTTCTTATTGATTTCCATTTTTTTTATTTGTCTTATGTTTGGACCGCTACTCTTGAAAAGAGACTAATATTTCTGAGTATCCAGTATCTAGCATCAATTACCAAATCATCAAATTATATAATTATCAAATTGAAACAACTCTCTCATACAACGCCTCATACTGAGGAACAATGGTATCAATTCCAAAACGTTTCGCTTGTGCTAATGCGTTTGCTTTAAATTGAAGATGAGTTGCAGGGTCAGAAAGTATGGCAATTGCATTCTTACTCATGTCATCAATGTCTCCCACATTACTCATGTAACCTGAAAAGCCATTGATATTTATTTCAGGCAAACCGCCTGCATTGGTTGATATTACTGGTACTTCAGCAGCCATGGCTTCAAGAGCAGCCAAACCAAAACTTTCATATTCACTTGGTAAAAGGAATAAATCGGCAATTGGTAAAATGTCTTCGATCTGTTCTTGTTTCCCTAAAAACTTAATTTCACCGCTTTGGTTACAGGTACGCGTAAACGCTTCTATTTCCGGTCGTTCAGGGCCATCACCAATCAACAATAATTTCGAAGGGATTTTTTTGTCAATTTCCAGAAAGACTTTTACTACATCTTGTATGCGTTTTAACTTTCTGAAATTAGAGGCATGAACAATTATTTTTTCGCCGTTAGGGGCAATCAATTTTTTAAATGCATCAACAGGTTTTCTGTTAAATCGCTTGATGTCTATAAAATTGTAAATAACCTCGATAGGCTTTTGTATAGAAAAGTTACGATATGTTTCTTCTTTGAGGTTCTCAGAAACGGCAGTAAGGATATCACTTTCTTCCATAGAAAATGTAACAACTGGACTGTAAGTTTTGTCTCTTCCCACTAAAGTAATATCAGTGCCGTGTAAAGTGGTAATAACCGGAAGTCGTTTGCCTTGTTTTCTCAAAATCTGTTTGGCCATATAAGCAGCTGATGCATGTGGTATGGCATAATGTACATGTAATAAATCAATATCATGATTATTGGCTACATCCACCATCGCACTGGCCAATGCTGTTTCGTAAGGAGGGAAATCAAATAATGGATAGGTTGGTACCCTTACTTCATGATAAAATATATTGGCATGAAACCCACTTAATCTCACAGGTTGTTGGTAGGTGATGAAATGAATATTGTGTCCTTTTTCGGCCAATACTTTTCCAAGTTCCGTTGCCAGAACGCCGGAGCCGCCAAAAGTGGGATAACATACTATTGCGATATTCATGATGGGTTGTTGAATGAATGTTTTGCAATTTAGGTTTTATGGGCAACTGCGCCAAAATGATGTTTGCCCCCTCAATCTCCTAAGGGGGAAGTTTTTTGTGGGATAACCACGAATGCACGAATGATTTATTGTTTGGCGTTTGGTGTTTGGTGTTGGGTTGTTTGGTGTTGTTGGTAATTAAAGGTGAGAATCGCCACTTCCTTATTCCTTATTTTTACTTTCTTATTATTTATTTTATTTCACGCAAGGCTCGCAAGGGAGCAAAGACGCGAGATTTTTTGCCACGAAAACTGGAATGCACAAAGTGACATGATTTTTTTAAAGTTCTGAAATTGAAACCTTCCCCCTTTGGGGGACCGAGGGGGCTTCCACTTCCTTATTCCTTATTTTT
>CALPIT020000177.1 GCA_943323705.2 Streptomyces griseus | reverse complement strand
TATTCGTGAATTCGTGGCTATCTAAAAAAATTCCGAAGGAAAATCATAAAATATAATCATTGCGACTTAACCTCATTGCGAGCTTTGCGTGAAACCAATTCGTGAATTCGTGGTTATTAAAATAAATAATAAGAAAGTAAAAATAAGAAATAAGGAAGTGGCAGTAGGCTTCGTGAAATTTGCATATCGGTTCAGTTAACGCCAAACGCCAAACACCGAACAAAAATATTCGTGAATTCGTGGCTATCTAAAAAAATTCCGAAGGAAAATCATAAAATATAATCATTGCGACTTAGCCTTATTGCTAGCTTTGCGTGAAACCAATTCGCGGCAGCCTATTTAACCCTACCCACCATTTCCATTACCTGATCTTCCAACAATTTTTTGTAATCTGAAAGTTTAGCGGCTACACTTGCATCATATGTGGCTACAATTTGTGCTGCGAGGATACCGGCATTTTTGGCTCCGTTCAATGCCACGGTTGCAACGGGTACTCCGGTTGGCATTTGCAAAATCGAAAGAACAGAATCCCATCCATCAATAGAATTAGAAGATTTTACAGGAACACCAATTACAGGAAGAATCGTATTTGCAGCAACCATTCCGGGTAAATGGGCGGCTCCGCCTGCACCAGCTATGATAACTTTTATACCTCGGCCCTGAGCTTGTTTTGCATATTCACTCATCCTATCGGGTGTACGATGTGCAGAAACAATGGTCATTTCGTAAGGAATGTCAAATTGATGTAGCATTTCAGCTGCGCCTTTCATGACGTCCATGTCGCTTTCGCTTCCCATGATAATTCCGATTGTTGGTGCCATATTAGTAGAGTTTAGAAGGTTTAGAAGGGTTTGGTGGGTTAGGATTTTTAGTTTTTTGTACGAACAAACAAACTGTTTTTAATCTTATTCACCTTATGTAACAAATCCTGTTTTTCATTACTAATAATGGTTACATGCCCCATTTTTCTGCCTGGTTTTGTTTGTTTCTTACCATATATATGTACGAAGGCATTATCCATTTTCAATACTTCTTCAAGTCCATCGTAATGCGCTTCTCCATCATGACCAATATCGCCAAGGATATTCAACAGGGCTGAAGGTAAAATGGTTTTGGTATTGCCTAAAGGGTATCCAAGAATGATTCTCCACATCATATCAAACTGACTGCAATAATTTCCTTCAATTGAATGATGCCCACTGTTATGAACGCGAGGGGCGATCTCGTTGAGAAGTACATTGCCGTCTTTATCTGTAAACATTTCAACGGCAAATAAGCCTGCACTTTTTAAGTTTTTTACAGCATTAATAGCAATGGCTTCGGCTTTCCAGAAAACAGCTTGTGGCAATTCGGCCGGACAAATCTGATAACTCAACAAATTCAGCATCGGATCAAAAACCATATCCACAGGAGGATAAATGGCGGTTTGTCCGCTAGCGCTAATGGCAACAGTAATGGCAATTTCCTGTTTTATAGCAACCATTTTTTCAAGTACTGCAGGACTATCAAAGCCTTTATCGCAGTCTGATTCATTTTTAATAACCTGAACACCTTTTCCATCATAACCGCCATTTCCTATTTTATGAACAGCCGGAAATAAGTGGCTGTTTGATTTCAATTCTGCAATAGAATTTGTGATGACAAAAGGGCTGGTAGGGATCTGATGTTTATCGTAAAATTGTTTTTGCTCGATTTTGTTTTTGATGATTCTCAAAGCAGCAGGATCTGGAAATACATCAACACCCTCTGATTTCAATTTTTCCAATGCATCAACATTTACATTTTCAATTTCAATGGTGATAGCGTCGAGGTGCTTTCCGAATTGATATACATCTTCAAAACTGGTGATATCTCCTTTTGTAAAATGGTGGCATAAATGAGCGGAAGGGCAGTGGGCATCATTTTCAAGTATATAGGTTTCAACGGGATAATTGGCTGCAACTTGTAATAACATTCTACCGAGTTGACCGCCGCCTAAGATGCCTACTTTTTTCATGGGGGCAAAGATAATTTGGTAATTTGATAATTTGGTAATTTGATTATTATCATTTCCCACTTCGTGGGTTTATGAGAGCTGCCACGAATTCACGAATTGGTTTCACGCAAGGTTCGCAATGAGGCTAAGTCGCAAATGTTTTCATTTCCCCCTTTGGGGGACTGAGGGGGCTACGAATTGTTTTACCGCGGAGAAGGGAGGAAAAGAGGTTTCGCAGAGATAGTCGTTATTTCTCATTGCTCCCCTCTCTATTGGAGAGGGGTCGGGGGTGAGGCTTCCTTATTCCTTATTTTTACTTTCTTATTAATTATTTCATTTTCTCCGAGAAATCCTAACTTTGACAAGCTTTAATTTGTATCAATTTCGATGCAAAGATGAAAATGCTGCAACTTCAATTTAATTTTTATGCAAACTACAGTAGCACCGGAAAAAAATCTAACTGAAAATGTTGACTTTCTTCCATTAGGAGGAACAGATTACATTGAGTTTTATGTCGGAAATGCCAAACAGGCTGCTCATTTTTACAAAACAGCTTTTGGCTTTCAGTCTTTGGCTTATGCCGGACCAGAAACGGGCATGATGGATAGAGTAAGTTATGTCATCAGACAAAACAAGTTGACGTTTATGTTGACTACACCTTTAAAAACAAACAATGCCATTGCTGATCATATATATAAGCATGGTGATGGCGTGAGAGTATTGGCTTTAATGGTTGATGACGCAACCGATGCTTGGCAACAAACCACGTCAAGAGGTGGAAAATCTTATATGGAGCCCACAACAAAAGAAGATGAAAATGGAAAAGTAGTTTTAAGCGGTATTCACACTTACGGAGATACAGTTCATCTTTTTGTAGAAAGAAAAGATTACAAAGGCGTTTTTATGCCTGGCTTTAGAAAATGGGAATCATCTTATAATCCGTCTTCAACAGGCTTATTATATGTAGATCATTGCGTGGGTAATGTAGGTTGGAATCAAATGAATCCTTGGGTTAAGTTTTATGAAGAGGTGATGGGTTTTAAAAATATCTTGTCTTTTGATGATAAGGATATTTCTACTGAATATTCAGCTTTGATGAGTAAAGTAATGAGCAATGGAAATGGCTTTGTTAAGTTTCCTATCAACGAGCCGGCAGAAGGAAAGAAGAAAAGTCAGGTAGAAGAATTTCTTGATTTTTACAATGGCGAAGGGGTACAACATGTGGCATTGGCAACTAATAATATTATTGAAACCGTAACTGATTTACAAAACAGAGGCATTGATTTCTTAAAAGTCCCCAATAGTTATTACGAAACGGTACTCGACAGGGTGGGTAAAATTGATGAAGATTTGGCTCCTTTGAGTGAACTTGGAATCTTAATCGACAAAGATGAAGAGGGTTATTTATTGCAAATTTTCAGCAAACCGCTGGAAGACAGGCCGACTTTATTTTTCGAAATCATCCAACGTAAAGGCGCAAAAAGTTTTGGAAAAGGAAACTTTAAAGCTTTGTTTGAGGCACTGGAAAGAGAGCAGGGTATGAGAGGTAATTTATAGATTTTCAATTTGTTGTGGATTTTGTGTGTAAATAAGAATAAGGTAAGATGGATAAGCTAGATAAGCTGGATAGCCACACTTCTCAGCAATGTCTCCTGAAAGGGACGTTGCGTAAAAAGGATGGCTAGATTAATGAAAACTGAAATTTTTCTCTCTAAATAATAATTTGTAGAGAAAAGCGTTTTATACCTGTAATGAAAAACTTAAAAATTAAATATCCGATTCTATTGGTATTCAGTTTGATGCTGTCAACTTTTGCTTTTTCACAATATGCATATTTTGGCAACAACAAAGCTGCTTATCGTATTGCTGCCATTTTATCCAAAACTGAAGATTCTGTTATTAAACAATTTCAGAAAAAAAACCTCAGTTGGCCACCAACATCTATTTATATCAGATCATTTAAATACGATCGTCAACTTGAAGTTTGGGTAAAAGCAGACACTTCAAATAGATTCAGATTGTTTAAGTCTTATAAAATTTGCATGCAAAGTGGTACCATGGGTCCGAAAAGAATGGAAGGTGATTATCAGGTACCAGAGGGATTTTACCACGTAAACGAATTTAATCCCAATAGTAACTATCATTTGTCTTTAGGTATAAATTACCCAAATGCATCAGACCGAATTTTGAGTGATTCTGTAAAACCGGGCGGTTCTATCTACATTCATGGAAACTGTGTTTCTACGGGTTGTATCGCCATTACCGATGAACCTATTGAAGAATTGTATGTAATTGCTTCGGCTGCTAAGATTCAAGGACAGGAATTTATACCGGTACACATCTTTCCGGTGAGATACAATAACCATACTTCACTTGAGTATTTGAACAATACCATCAAAGACAATGCTTATTTGAAACATTTCAATAAAAACATCCGCGAAGTGTTCGATTATTTTGAGTTCAATAAAGAACTACCTGTAATCTTGGTGAACAGAAGAGGGGAATACGTTATCAATTAATTTACCTCATGATCATCTGAACAGTTGTAATTGTTTTCTGTTCTAGTAAGATTTGTTTCCCTTTTGTTAAGTTATCGATTTTTTCATCTGTGTAATGTCTGATGGTAAGCATCGATAAATTTCTTTCCAGTTCCACATCAAAAATTTCAGAAGCAGCTGCTGCCAGTTGATCGATTTTTTCAGCATGGTCGTCGAAGCAACATATCAATGAAATCGCCGTGTGCTGAGATACATTCGGACGCAATCTTATTTGCTGGAATAATTCATGCAATTCCTGAACCGGCTTGTCATCCACAAATGAAAAATCTTTGGATTTGAATTGAATCATCACCTGTTTTTCCTTGTTTACAATAATGGGCGGTAAGTTTTTACTGATGGCCTTGCTGATGACGGTACCTTTTAAGCTAGGGTCAAGAAAGCTTTTGACCAATAAAGGAATATTTTTATTTTGAAGCGGCTTGATGGTTTTTGGATGAATGACCTGAGCGCCATAGTAAGCCATTTCAATCACTTCGGTGAAACTCAATTCGTTTAAAATAGAGGCATCGGGATATTTTTTGGGATCGGCACTCATCACCGCATCTACATCTTTCCAAATGGTCACTGATTCTCCATTTAGCAAATTCGCAAAAATGGCTGCCGAATAATCACTGCCTTCTCTTCCTAAAGTTGTGCTTTCATTTTCATCGGTGGCTCCTATAAATCCTTGTGTGATAACAATATCAAATTCATCAAAAAGTGGTAATACAGAATCTTTAACACGGTTATCAGTAAATTCCCAATCAATAGCGGCATCTCTGAAATTATCATCTGTT
>CALPIT020000176.1 GCA_943323705.2 Streptomyces griseus | reverse complement strand
GTCAAGCCTTGATTAGGATTAAAACTAAATCTATTTCCATTTTAAACAGAGTATCACTATTTTTGCACCCAAATCAAAAATAATTTAACATTTATTTTATGGCAACAACAGCAGATATGCGTTCAGGGCTGATACTGAAAATTGATAACAGCCTTTATACAGTGATCGAATTCGGTCAAAATAAAACAGCTCGTGCAGCAGCTAAAGTTTGGGCGAAGCTTAAAGGTGTGGACAATTCTCGTACTATCGAAGTAACCTGGAACAGTGGTGAAACTATTTTCCCAGTGAGAGTTGAAAAAAAGACATACCAATATCTTTATAAAGACGATACCGGATATAGTTTTATGGATAATGAAACTTTTGAGCAAATAACTGTTGCAGAATCTATGATTGATGCTCCAGGATTTTTAAAAGATGGCCAAGAAGTTTCAGTTTTAATCAATGGTGAAACAGACCAGCCAATGGGTGTTGAGTTGCCAGATAAAATAGTTTTATTGGTTACTTATAGCGAACCTGGTATGAAAGGTGATACAGCTACAAGAACATTAAAACCTGCAACTGTAGAAACCGGAGCTACTGTTAACGTTCCTTTATTTGTTAATGAAGGTGAGTTAATCAGAGTGAATACCAAAACTGGTGAATACGTTGAAAGAGTGAAAGAATAAGCATAAAAAATACAAAATTAAAGGGCCGAAATTCTATTTTGGCCCTTTTTTATTTTTCGCAAAAAATAGCAATTTTAATGCATTTCAACTCGATTTTGAGCATTTTTGGGCATTTTCTTGTTGTTTTTGGGGAAAACTGATATTTTTTATTGGAGCTAATCAGTTATGATTTCCTATCTTAGCGCTCCAATTTAATAATTATTTAATCATTCAATTAAATATCATGGACATTAAGCAAATCCAAGAGCTAGTAAAGCTGATCAACAAAACTTCAATTGGAGAAATAACCATTGAAGAAGATGGCAGAAAAATCACCATCAAACAAAAGAAAGATCCCGTACAAAATATTGTAGCCACTACAACTCAATCATTTCCTCAGGCTTCAGCACCAGCTCCAACAGCAGCTCCAGCCTCAAGTACGCCTCCGCCAGCTGCCAAAGCTGAACCAAAGGCAGATAATTATCTAACCATTAAAAGTCCAATGATTGGGACTTTTTATCGTCAAGCCGGACCTGGAAAACCAGTTTTTGCTAGCGTGGGTGATGATGTTACTCCTGGTAAAACGGTATGTATCATAGAAGCTATGAAGCTTTTCAATGAAATCGAAAGTGATGTGAAGGGTAAGATTGTAAAAGTTTTGGTTGATGATGCAAGTCCTGTAGAATACGATCAGCCTTTATTCTTGGTTGACCCTGCATAATAAAATAAATTTCAATTTTTAAAGTCGAAGGTTACAAATAAAGTACTTCTTCTTTTTACATGTTGAATTTTGAATTTTTACTTTTTACATTTTAACTATTATGTTTAAAAAAATATTAATCGCCAATAGAGGAGAAATCGCTTTGCGTGTAATTAGAACGTGCAGAGAAATGGGTATCAGAACTGTGGCCGTTTATTCAACTGCCGATAAAGACAGTTTACATGTTAAATTTGCCGATGAGGCAGTTTGTATTGGTAAACCTGCAAGTGCTGATAGTTATTTGAATATTGCTCATATCATGTCTGCTGCTGAAATTACCAATGCAGATGCTATTCATCCTGGATATGGCTTTTTGGCTGAGAACAGCAAATTTGCTGAGATATGTAGTAAACATGGAATTAAATTCATTGGCCCCACTCCAGATATGATTAACTCCATGGGAGATAAGATTACGGCTAAGGAAACCATGATCAAAGCAGGAGTTCCTGTCGTTCCAGGTTTTGAAGGTTTATTGGAAGGTGTTCCTCATGCAAAAAAAGCAGCAAAAGAAATTGGCTATCCAGTTATATTAAAAGCTACTGCCGGTGGTGGTGGAAAAGGAATGCGCGTGGTTTGGGCTGAAGCCGATATTGAAAAAGCATTTGAAACAGCGAAGGCAGAAGCCGCTGCTTCTTTTAAGAATGATGGCATCTATATGGAGAAATTCGTGGAAGAGCCAAGACATATCGAAATTCAAGTTGCAGGCGATCAATACGGAAATGTTTGTCATTTAAGTGAAAGAGACTGTTCGATTCAACGTCGTCATCAGAAACTAGTGGAAGAATCTCCTTCTCCATTCATGACTGATGAATTAAGACAAAGAATGGGTGATGCTGCTATCAAAGCTGCCAAGGCCATTAATTATGAAAGCGTTGGTACCATTGAATTTCTTGTAGACAAACACCGCAATTTCTATTTCATGGAAATGAATACGCGTATTCAAGTAGAACATTGCGTGACTGAAGAAGTCATCAACTTTGATTTGATTAAAGAACAAATTAAAATTGCTGCAGGCGAAAAAATTTCAGGTAAATCTTATTACCCACAAATGCATGCGATTGAATGTCGTATCAATGCTGAAGATCCATACAATGATTTCAGACCAAGTCCGGGGAAAATTACAGTTTTACATTCTCCTGGTGGTCATGGTGTTCGCGTAGACAGTCATGTTTATGCAGGATACGTTATTCCTCCTTACTATGATAGTATGATTGGAAAGCTTATCGCTGTGGCACAAACTCGTGAAGAAGCTATAGATACCATGCACAGAGCATTGAGCGAATATGTGATTGAAGGTGTAAAAACTACCATTCCATTCCATTTACAATTGATGCAAAACGAAGATTTTAGAAAAGGAAATTTCACCACGAAATTCCTGGAGTCATTCAAAATGAAATAAAAATTTAAAGCCAAATTAATTTTGGCTTTTTTGTTAAACGTATATCATGTCTGTTTCAAAAAAAATATTACTCGAAGCTTATGCTCTCATGTGTAAAGCCAAAGCAATGGCAGATACGTATGAAGCCAACAGACAAGTCTGCAAGTATGTCCACAGTACTTCAAGAGGTCATGAAGCTATTCAATTGGCCACAGCTTTTCAATTGCAGCCATGCGATTACGTTAGTCCTTATTACAGAGATGAAAGCATCATGTTAGGTCTTGGGTTTAAGCCTTATCAATTAATGCTTCAATTACTCGCAAAGGGTGAAGATATTTTTACAGGAGGAAGAGAATATTATAATCATCCCAATTATAAAGGCACAGACAAACCAACCATTATTCATCAAAGTAGTGCTACAGGCATGCAGGCAATCCCTACTACAGGTGTTGCTCAAGGCATTCAGTATTTTGAAAAAATAAAACACACATCTATAGAAGGAAAATTGCCTGTTGTGATTTGTTCTTTAGGAGATGCATCTGTAACAGAAGGTGAAGTCAGCGAAGCTTTTCAATTTGCGGCCTTACATCAATTGCCCATAATTTATCTGGTACAAGATAATGACTGGGGTATTAGCGTAACATCAGCAGAAGCCAGAACAAATAATGCATACGAATTTATCCAAGGATTCAAAGGTATTAACAGCGTAAGTATTGATGGCACTGATTTTGAAACTTGTTTTGATACCATGAAAAACGTGGTTGATGATGTAAGAACAAACAGGAAACCATGGTTGGTTCACGCTAAAGTACCCTTGCTCGGACATCATACTAGCGGCGTAAGAAAAGAATTTTACAGAAAAGAAGATGAGCTTTCTTCATCTTATAAGAATGATCCCACTCCTAAATTAAAAACGCTATTGCTCGAAAAAGGAGTCACAGCAAAAGAGCTCGATGCCATTGAAAAAAATATGCTTGATGAGGTAATATCAGATTTTAATAAAGCTGTTGCCTCTCCTGAGCCTGTTGCTTCTAGTGTTGAACAATTTGTGTTTGTGGATACTCCTGTAACTGAAGAAAAAGGAAACCGCATTCCGGATAATAAAGAAAAAGTATTGATGGTTGACGCGGCATTATTTGCCATCAGAGAAATAATGGAGGCTTATCCCGAAGCCATTCTATATGGACAAGACGTTGGACGCAGACTGGGCGGCGTTTTCAGAGAAGCGGCTACATTGGCTGAGCAATTTGGTGATCATCGTGTATTCAATACCGCTATTCAAGAAGCTTATATTATTGGCTCTACAGTTGGCATGAGTGCCGTTGGTGCCAAGCCGATTGTTGAGGTGCAGTTTGCTGATTATATTTATCCCGGATTAAATCAGTTGGTGACTGAAATTTCAAAGAGTTGTTATTTGAGTTGTGGTAAGTTCCCAATACAGACTTTAATCAGAGTGCCGATTGGTGCTTATGGTGGCGGTGGGCCGTATCACAGCGGTAGTGTTGAGAGTACCTTACTCACGATTAAAGGAATAAAAGTCGTTTATCCGTCCAATGCTGCAGATATGAAAGGCTTGATGAAAGGAGCTTTCCTTGATCCTAATCCCGTTGTTATGCTTGAACATAAAGGTTTGTACTGGAGTAAAGTCCCAGGAACAGAAGAAGCAAAAAATACAGAACCTGACAGCGATTATATTATACCGTTAGGCAAAGCCAATAAAGTACTGGAAGCTATCCAAGAAAATATTGACAATGGCGAAAGCTGTGTTGTGATCACTTACGGAATGGGCGTATACTGGTCGAAAGCAGCTGCTAAGCAATTTTCAGGTAAAGTTGAAATCATTGATTTAAGAACATTGTATCCTCTTGATGAGAAAATGATTTTTGAAGCTGTGCAACAACATGGTAAGTGTTTAATTGTAACTGAGGAACAACAAAACAATTCATTTTCAGAAGCATTGGCAGGAAGAATCTCAAAACATTGTTTCAGGTTCTTAGATGCTCCTGTAGAAGTTATCGGCGCTTTGAATTTACCTGCAGTTCCCATGAATATGATACTTGAACAGGCGATGTTGCCTAATGCAGATAAAGTGGCTGAAAGAATTGGGGCGTTGCTGAATGCGTAGTCGCTTATTAATATAGGAATTAGGGATTAGGGATTAGGAATTAGGAATTGGGGATTGGGGATTGGGGATTGGTTTCCGGAAAAATTTATTGTCAATCACTATTTCTCCATCTGTCTAAAAAAAACGATTCGTGAATTCGTGGCTAATTTTCACAAAACGTTCCTACGGAACGAACCATAATAATCATCATTTCGGGCTAATGACAAGATGTTCCTATGGAACATTCAAATTAGCAGCTTCAAACCATCCTCCCATCCTTCATCTGCAAAATCCTATCGCTCATTCTGGCAAGTTCTTCGTTATGGGTTACAATTAAAAAAGTTTGCTGAAATTCATTCCGAAGATTTATAAATAATTGGTGCATTTCATTGGCATTCGCAGAATCCAAATTCCCTGTGGGTT
>CALPIT020000175.1 GCA_943323705.2 Streptomyces griseus | reverse complement strand
ATTTCTTATATCGATGCTCAAGTAGGCATATTGTTGAATACATTAGATTCCTTAGGTACGCTTGATAACACCATCATTGTATTATGGGGAGACCATGGCTGGCATTTAGGCGACCACGATATGTGGGGTAAGCACACCAATTTTGAGCAAGCAACTCGTGCTCCATTAATCTTTGCAGCACCAGGCTTAAAAGCTGGAAAAACAAAATCATTATCAGAACACGTTGATGTGTTTCCTACCATTTGTGACTTAGCTAATTTGTCTATTCCTACTCAGTTACAGGGCAAGAGTTTGAAGCCTGTTATGCAAAATAAATCAACTACCGTTAACGAGTATGCGATGAGTCAGTATCCTAGAAAATTGAAGGGACCAGAATTTAAAGCATTAGGATATACTGATGGCAAATTGATGGGCTATAGTTTACGTACAGACAGATACCGTTATACCATTTGGTTTAACAATGGTTTCAATAGCAGTCAGCCATATGCAGACAGCAGAATTTATAAAAGAGAACTGTATGATTACCTAAAAGATCCTCTTGAAAAAGTAAATGTGGTGGATGATGGAGATTATAAAAAATCACTGGAAGATTTGCACAAAAAGATGGTGGCATATTTGAAAAATTACGAAGGCAAATAATAATTGCTGCAAACGCTTCTAATTTAAAAAATAGGTATTCGAAACAATCATTCAATTAAAAACAAAATAAAAAATAAAAAAGTCATGTCTAAGAAAGTAGTTACTATGGGAGAAATCATGTTAAGATTATCAACTCCCGATTTTAAAAGATTTGTTCAGGCCGATACATTTGATATTACTTATGGTGGTGGTGAAGCCAATGTGGCTGCTGCATTATGTAATTACGGTTTGAAAGGAACTTTTGTAACTAAAGTCCCTAATAATCCAATTGGTCAATCTGCGATTAATCATCTTCGTCGTTATGGTGTAGACACGCAATTTATCGCAAGAGGCGGCGACAGATTAGGGATTTATTTTCTTGAAACAGGTGCTTCGATGAGAGCGTCGCAAGTTGTTTACGATAGAGCCGGAGCATCTATAGCAGATGTGGATGCATCTGAATTTGATTTTGATAAAATCTTTGAAGGCGCTGATTGGTTTCATACAACTGGAATCACACCAGCATTAAGTGATAAAGCTGCTGCATTAACTGAGGCCGCATTAAAAGCAGCCAAAGCAAGAGGCATTACTACCAGTATAGATTTGAATTACAGAAAGAAATTGTGGAGCAAAGAAAAAGCGAGAGAAGTGATGACAAAATTATGTCAGTATGTAGATGTTTGTATTGGTAATGAAGAAGATGCGGATACTACTTTAGGATTTAAAGCAAAAGATACAGATGTTACAAAAGGTGAATTGAACCTGGATGGATTTAAAGATGTTTTCATGCAAATGAAAGAAAAATTCGGATTTAAATTCATCGCCTCATCATTAAGAGAAAGTCATAGTGCGAGCGATAATGGATGGAGTGCATTGGTTTATGATGGCAATGATTTTTACCATACTAAAGAATACAATGTAAGAATCGTAGATCGTGTAGGAAGTGGTGATAGCTTCGCCAGTGGATTGATTTATGGATTGGTTACAGGTATGCCCATGAGTGAAGCTGCTGAATTCGGGGTAGCCGCAAGTGCTTTGAAACACACGATACCAGGCGATTTGAACCATGCTACTTTAAGTGAAGTTAAAGACTTAATGAAAGGCGACGGTAGCGGAAGGGTGCAGCGTTAAAATTTTATATACGATGGGTTAGTTGAATATATTAAAAAAGGTAATCCCGGTGGAGTTTTTTCCCGGGATTGCCGAAACCCTTTCCGGCATCGTTATCGAATTTTATAATTGAAATATTTTTAACGATATTATCTAATCATAAAATAATATCTAATTATTGACTAAAAAGATTGGAAATTAATTCTTGTTTTTTTTGATTTTTTTAGAATGTTTTCAGAATAGATTACATTCTCTATAACCTTGGTCGAGAAAAATGTGAATTTTTGTTTAAGCGACATTTGTTATCAGGGTAAGCAGTTTTAACGTTAGTTGTATTTTTTTAAAAAAAAAGGTATTTTAACAGATTCTATAGAAAACATGAAAAAATCTCTACTTATAGTGTTTTTGTTTTTTTACTCAATCCTTGTAGTGGAGGGGCAGGTGGCTACTCTTGGTGATTATCGTTCTGTTGCCTCTGGTAATTGGAGTTCTCCTTCAACTTGGCAAGTAAGGGATGGAGCAGTTGCTGGCTCTGGCAGTTGGGTAACAGCATCAGTACCTCCTACATCTTTAAATAATGTTTATGTCCAAGCAGGGCACATTATTACAGTTGATATTGCTGGAGAGTGCAATGATTTGCATTTAAGTAATTCTACAACACCCGGTTCCGGATCTTTATCGATAGGCGCAAATTCTATATCTGTTAGCGGTAAATTAAGAGCGTACTCTGGAACTGTAGTGAATTCAGGCGAGACAGTATTTTATACACAAACACTCGCACCTACTAATTTATCTTCTACCATTATTACATCAACAACAGGTTCTTTAAGATTCGTTGGATCATCAAGAACAATTATTGCAGGTACGAATAGTGCTACTGCTGAATGGGGATCAAATGGAACTTCTAATTTGGGTCTTGTAGAATTTAATCTTGTCGCAGGGGCAACTGGAACCTTAAACTATGGAATCAGATCAAAAAAAATTAGAATAACAACTGGAATAGTCTCAGCAGGATCAGGAAACACTATGGCTACTGGGTCAAATGCTACAGACAGTTTTGTTATCAAAACTGGTGCAAAATTCATGACTTCAAGAGTAGTTGGAAACAACGCAATTGGGGCTAACTCATCCGCACCATGTGGGCTAATTGTCATCGAAACAAACGCATTTTTAGAGTTTAATGTTAATTCACAATTGGATACAAAATCTTTTGTGAACAATGGTACAGTAATTTATTCAGGAGGTACTCAAAACTTTGTTGTATCAAGAACAGGAACACCAGCTGGAACAGACTCCCTAAACAATTACTTTAATCTGATAGTAAAAAAGAGCGGTACAAAAACCACTGTTTCTTCATCAGTTCTTGTAAATGGGACTTTAACCATAGATTCTAGTGCTACACTTTCATCAGCTAAACCAATTACCGTAAATTCAGCATTAATAGTAAGCTCTGGATGTACTTTAGCTATGATTTCAAGCCAACTACTTGGTACTTTATCAAGTGTTACAAACAATGGGTTGATTTCTACTACTGATTTTTCTGGTACTCCATTCCCTTCGGGAAAAAACTGGGCAGCTTCTGGTGCAGGTACTGTGCAATATGCGCAGACAGTCGGCAACCAAACTATCGTTGCAGGTAATTACTTTAATCTTACGCTAAGCAACACTGCACTCAACAGCTTTAATACATTATCATCAACAGGAACAATTGGAATTGCAGGAACCTTTGTTCTAGGCACATCAGCAACTGCAAATGTAGTAACCGGGAGTACCGTTAATTTTAATAGAACTACTGGTGGCCAAACCATACCTGCTACTTTCTACAACAACCTAACGGTAAGCAATACCAGCGGAACAACAACTTTAGCATCAACTGGAAGTATTAAAATTGCCGGTGCATTTACGCCAGGTTCACAAGCTTTTATTAATACAGGAAATACCATTGATTTCAACAATTCTAATGGTGGACAAACTATTCCTCAGTTTTTTTATAACAACTTAACATTCAGCAATGCGACCGGAGGAAACACTTTAATTAATGGCGGAACCATTTTTGTTGCAGGCGTGTTCAATCCCGGAAGTTCTGTAACAGCTAACACAGTTACTGGCAATACTTTTAATTACAATAATACAGCAGGCATGCAAACGGTCGCTGCGACTCGTTATAATAATCTAGTTGTAAGCAATACGACTGGCTTTACAACACTGGCATCAACAAATACAATCTTTATCGCTGGTTCTTTTTCGCCAGGTCCTTTTGCCATGACATATACAATAGTAGGCAGTACAGTAAATTTCAATAACAACACTGGCGGTCAAACCATTCCAAGATTTAATTTTAATAATCTTACGATTAGCAATGCGTCGGGAAATACTACGTTTCCGGCTGATACAGTGGGTATAGCAGGTGTGTTTTTACCAGGAGTGGGTACTTTTACAATCCCTGTTGGAAATGCTATCAACTATAATAATCTTCCTGGAAATCAAAACATACCCTCATTTAATTACTACGATGTCATTTTCTCAAATACTACGGCAACAACGTATAACAACCTCACAGGAAATATAAATGTTGCAAATAGTTTAAGATTGGCAGGTAGAAAAGGGTTGGCTCCTTCAAATTTATTTAGTGCCATTTATGGTAATAACACTACTTTTTATTTTACAGGCACATCAAATGATACTATTTATACTAATAGTCCACACTGGCCTGCGACAAATGGACCAACAAATGTTACTATAAATAGTTTGTCATCTACTTTAGTAATGAAGCAAAGTCTTAACACGGATACTTTTCAGATAGTTGGCGTTCAACAATCCGGAAATGTGGCTACAATCACCACCGGTGTTAATCTAACTTCAGGCACTAATCATAATTTTGTCGTTGGTAATTCAGTCACATTGGGCGGGTTATCAAATTCTGAATTCGGGACTATTTTTGGAGGTACTTACACCATCACAGCTACTACTACAAATACATTTACATTCAGTATTCCAACTTCAAGTGTAACGGGCTCCATATCTGGTACTACATTAACAGTTACTGGTATTTCGCCGGGTGCCTCTTTGTATGTAGGACAAGTGATTACAGGAACAGGAATTGCTGCAGGCACAACCATTACAAGTTTGTTATCAGGAGCAGGAGAGACTGGTACTTATACAGTGAGTACAAGTCAAACTGTTTCCAGCACAACCATTACAGCTACTTTCTCTAATGTTCCTTTTACTTCAGTTATTGGTGGTGTTGCAAAATCAAATGTAATCAGAACCATAAATGGAACATTAGCTTTATATAATTCCGGAAGAATATCCATTAACCATGGTAATTCAATCATCATGGCTAACGGTGGCACAATTTACAGAAATGATCCAACCTCAACTATTACAATGAATAGTGGGTTTTTGAGTATTGGCACTAAATCAGTGGACAGGGTAAATGTCACTATTGCCAAAACGATGACTTCAGATAATGAATTGGCATTTTTGGCCACACCAGGTAAGTACGGCACATTAAGGATTTTCTCTGGTGCAACTTATTTTCCGAAAGGATCAAGATCTGTAACAGATTTAGATAACAGTGGAATCTTGAAATTAATAGACACATCACAAACCAATTTTTTCATCAATGGTAATT
>CALPIT020000174.1 GCA_943323705.2 Streptomyces griseus | reverse complement strand
CTAAAATACGCAACGTCCCTTTCAGGAGACATTGCTGAGAAGTACTATCCAGAATCTAGTATCTAGTATCCAGCTTATCCAGCTTATCCAGCTCTATCTAACTCCTCCTCTCAATCTCCGCCCCCAATGCCTGCAACCTGGTATCAATAAACTGGTAACCTCTATCTATTTGTTCTATGTTTTGGATGGTGCTTTTGCCTTCTGCGCTTAGTGCAGCAATAAGCAAAGCCACACCGGCTCTGATATCAGGTGAACTCATGGTGATACCACGAAGCTTTTTCATTCTTTCCATACCGACTACAACAGCTCTGTGAGGATCACATAGGATGACTTGCGCGCCCATTTCAATCAGTTTATCTACAAAGAACAAACGACTTTCAAACATTTTCTGGTGTATCAACACACTGCCTTTTGCTTGTATTGCGGTAACTAAAATGATGCTCAATAAATCCGGTGTCAATCCTGGCCATGGATTATCGTAAATAGTAGGGATACCACCTTCAAGATAAGTTTGAATCTCATATAAATCCTGTGATGGAATATGAATATCATCACCTGTAATGTTCATTTTGATACCCAGTTGCTGAAATTTTTCAGGAATAACACCTAGCTCAGCAACGCCAGCATTTTTGATGGTGATGTTACTTTGTGTCATGGCTGCCAATCCGATAAAGCTTCCCACTTCAATCATATCCGGCAACATGCTGTGTGTAGTTCCCGATAAAGAGGATACGCCGTGTATGGTGAGCATGTTACTACCAATGCCTTCAATTTTGGCTCCCATTCTGTTCAGCATTTTTGATAATTGCTGAATGTAAGGCTCGCAAGCTGCATTATAAATGGTAGTTGAACCTTCAGCTAAAACAGCAGCCATTAAGATATTTGCCGTTCCAGTTACACTCGGCTCATCAAGCAACATGAATGTTCCTTTGAGTCCGCTTGTTGAAAGCTGAAAGCAATTCAATTGTTCATTGAAAGAATAAATCGCACCTAATTTTTCAAATCCAATGATATGAGTATCTAATTTTCTGCGACCGATTTTATCACCTCCAGGCTTTGGCAAATAAGCTTTGTTGAATCTCGCCAGCAAAGGACCGGCAAGCATTACAGAACCTCTTAATTTGCCACTTTTTTTATGAAAAGCTTCGCTAGAAAGATAGTCAATGTCTATGTCGTCGGCTTTGAAGTGACAGGTATGTCTGTCGACACGATCAACTTTTACATTAATTTCTTTAAGGAGTTCAATCAATAAATTGACATCAATAATGTCGGGAATATTTTTAATGATCACTTCTTCTTTTGTAAGCAGTACAGCGCTGATAATTTGAAGGGCTTCGTTCTTCGCTCCTTGTGGTATAATTTCTCCGGAAAGGCGTTTTCCACCTTTAACTTCAAAAATGCTCATGGGCCAATAAATTTCTTTGTGGGCAAAGATGAATATTTAATTTGAAAGCTTGCAAATGTTTGAATTATTTTTTAAAAAAGGATAGCCCACAGTTTTTAACCATGGGCTATTCATTTCTAATTCCGATTGAAAATTAATATCGTTTTTTAAAATTCCTGTTGTTATCTCTACCGCCGCCGCCACGGTTGTCTCTCCCCCCACCACCGCCGCGGTTGTCTCTACCTCCACCACCTCCGCGGTTGTCTCTACCTCCACCGCGATTGTCTCTGCTGCCAAAGTTTTGTCTGTATTGATTACGACCGCCATTGCTGCCATAATCATCTCTCTCAGGACGATTATCAGTGCGGTGTTTTACGAATGGTCGATTATTGAATTCAAGCTGACCATTTGTAATCGAGTTTAATTCAGTTTGAATATTGTCGTCATGAACCAATTCTTTGTGCCAGTTGCTATAAGTCAGTTTCATGTAATAAGCAATGGCATTGGCAAATCCTTGTTTCTTTTCAGGGTTTTCTTCTTTTAAGGCTTTGTCTATGATAAGCTCAATGTTTTTACCTAAGTGATTGAATTGAGGATATTTTTTTGGATATCTTAATTTTTCAGGCTTAGCTTTTAAAGTTTCTCTAGTGGGAATTGGGTAAGGACTTTCTACATCCAATTGAAAATCGCTGATTAAAAAAAGATGATCCCATAATTTATGGCGAAAATCTTCCACATTTTTGAGATGTGGATTCAAAAATCCCATCAGCTCAATAACGGCATAAGCATTTTTTTGTCTTTCTTCTTTATCTTCTATTTTAATTAAGTATTCTACCATCTTTTGAATATGTCTGCCATATTCTTTCATAATCAAATGATTTCTGGTAGTATTATACTCCATATTTTCTACGTTCAGCATAGTTCAAAGTTAAGTTGTTATTTAGTAGGAAACAAGCGCATTGCGTATAGCGCAATTATAGTACCAAAGCTATCTGCAGCCCAATCTAATAAGTCGAAGCTTCTGAAAGGGACATATAGTTGAATACATTCAGTTATCAATCCCCAAATGCAAGTCAACACGGCAATCAGCAGATAGATTGATTTTTTCTTTTCTTCTTTTACATCAGCAGATTTGAATGGCCATGCAAATAATATCATCATTATGCCAAATATTCCAGCATGGACCCATTTGTCGAAATATATTTTTTCCAGCCATGCCGACCAATCATCCATTTTTGGAAATTCCTGACCGGGCAAACAAATCAAAACCAAAACCAACAAAAACCATATTATTGCTGGTATGAATTTTTTTAATGGAATCCTATTCAACATTTGGTTTTTTTATTACCCAACCAGCGCTGTATAAGCATCTGCAGTCATCAGTCCATCAACATCTGAAACGTTTTCAAGTGTCATTTTAATCATCCAGCCTTCACCATATGGATCGCTGTTAACGAGTTCCGGACTGTTTTCTATGGCAGGATTGATTTCAGTGATGGTGCCGGCAACAGGAATAAATAGGTCACTTACCGTTTTAACAGCTTCTACAGTTCCGAAGATTTCCTCTGCTGCTAGGGCTTTGCCCATTGCATTGATGTCGATAAATACGATATCGCCCAATTCTCTTTGTGCGAAATCAGTGATACCTACTGTAGCTGTATTGCCTTCTACCAAAATCCATTCGTGATCTTTGGTGTATTTTAAATGAGCGGGATAGTTCATTATATAATTACTTTAAAATTTCGTGCAATTTAGATGAAAAAGATGAGCCAATTATTATTTCATCAATTCCATTTTCATTCTGATATCACTTTTAGGTCTGTCGCCGGGTTCTTTTTCAGCAGCAGCAATTTTATCAACAACTTCGATGCCGCTTATTACTTCACCATAAACGGTGTAGTTCATGTCTAAAAAAGGTGTACCTCCAACGGTATTGTATATTTTTTTCTGTTCAGGTGTGTATTTGACACCATTTTGTTGACCAATCATATCTAGTTCTTCGTTTGGAGAGGGCTTTCCTTGTACGATATAAAACTGACAAGCGCTGCTGGCTTTTTCAGGGTTACCATCTCTAGCAGCACAAAGCGCACCTTTTTTGTGAATCAATTGAGGATTGAATTCGGCAGGAATTCTCTGCATATCACCGCCGCCCATTCCCAACATTTCGCCAGGCTGTGCATTCTTACTTAAAGGATCGCCACCTTGAATCATAAAACCTTGAATGATTCTGTGAAACATCAAACTATCATAGAACCCTTCTTTAACCAGTTTAATAAAATTATCTCTGTGCTTGGGTGTTGCATCATATAATTTTACCACAATCACACCCATATCTGTTGTGATTTTTACTTTAGTTTTTCCTGGAATTGATGGTGCTGCACTCGTAGTACTCGGTTTAGTTGGAGCTACTGTTTTGGTTTGAGCGAATAAGGTTGAAACTGATAATCCTGTTAATACAAGAGAAAGAAAAAATAGTTTTGTTTTCATTTTATTAAGTTTTAAATAAATTCCAAAGATTGAAAATAAAGCAAAATATGGTCTTTTAAGAAATTTTCTTGTTCAAATAGGTCGAATTCTGGTAAAGCCTTGATTTGAGTGAAATGCGGCCAACCTTCATCGTCAAGTCCATCATGTGTGTAATATTCGCTTTGCATGAGTACTGTACAAACAGCGATATGCATGAGGTCTTGCTTTTGTTCTTTTGAAAATTCCTGAGGTCCTTGTCCCAGTTCCTGAACGCCAATGATGAGTAATACGCCGTTCATATCTGGCTTGATACCAAAGCGTTCTTTCAGTTTAATTCTAAGCTTTAACCACCTGACTTGTAAGTCCTCTTCCATTTGTTGCATGGCGCAAAATTAGGTAATAAGCAAATCCCAATTATCTTTGTTGCCAAATTGAATTATTAAAATAAGAAAAAGCAGATGTTACAGGTAAATTTTATACGTCAGAATCCGGAGCTGGTTAAAGAAAGACTGGCTGTCAGAAACTTTGGAAATATCGGTTTGGTAGACACCATTTTGGAAATCGATGATGAATTAAGGAAAATAAAATTTGCTTCGGAATCTATACAAGCTTCAATTAATGCTGCTTCAAAAGAAATCGGCATGTTGATGGGAAAAGGCGAAAAAGATGCAGCAGAAGCCAAAAAAGCTGAAGTAACTGCGTTGAAAACTGAAATGGCTGAAAAAGCTTCGTCTCTAGAAACCCTAGAAGCTGAATTCAATAAAAATATATTGTTGCTCCCAAATCTTCCGCATCCAAGTGTTCCAAAAGGAAAATCTGCAGAAGATAATGAAGTGGTAAGATCAGGTGGAAAAAGTCCTGAGTTATATGCGGGTGCAAAACCACACTGGGATTTAATCAAAGAATATAATTTAATTGATTTTGAAACCGGAGCTAAAATAGCCGGAAGCGGATTCCCATTGTACAAAGGCAAAGGCGCAAAACTCCAACGTTCAATAATTCAGTTTTTTCTGGATTACAATACCGACGCCGGCTACATGGAATATTTACCACCATTGATGGTAAACGAAGCCACTGCATATGGTACCGGAAATTTACCTGATAAAGAAGGTCAGATGTATCATATTACCGCAGATGGATTGTATTTGATACCAACGGCTGAAGTGCCTGTTACCAATGTATATAGCAATGAAATCATTAAAGATGCTGATTTACCTGTAATGATGACTGCCTATACACCATGTTTCAGAAGAGAAGCTGGAAGTTTTGGATCAGATGTAAGAGGTTTGAACAGGGTGCATCAATTTGATAAAGTTGAAATCATTCAAATGGTACATCCTGATAAAAGTTATGGTGTACTTGAAGATATGGTGAACCATGTTGAAAAACTATTAAATCTTTTGGAATTGCCTTATCGCATACTTCGTCTATGCGGTGGCGATATGAGCTTCACTTCTGCATTGACTTACGATTTTGAGGTGTATAGTGCTGCTCAGCAAAAATGGTTGGAAGT
>CALPIT020000173.1 GCA_943323705.2 Streptomyces griseus | reverse complement strand
CGCCGGCCAATCCAATCCTGAGTGGAGCTTTACTTCTGTAAATCATAAGGATTGCAAATTATTGAAATTTACTTGATTTTTATAGCAGATTAGCGATTATGTTTATGTGGCAGAAAGTTCAAGGATTTCGTTAACCATCACGTCCCAACTGTATTTCTTTTTTTCTTCGATGAGAAATGGTACAAAATAGTCAGCACCAATGGCAAAATAATCCATTATTCTCTTGGCAATGTCTAAAGGATTGGGCTCGGCAATCAAGCCAACTTTTCCATCAGGAACCAGTGAAGGTAGGCCGCCAACATTGGTAACGATCATCGGTATTTCAAAATGATAGGCAAGGGGAGTTACGCCGCTTTGTGTGGCATTTCTGTAAGGTTGAATCACTACATCCGCAGCGCATAAATAATTTTTGACTTCACTATCTGGAATAAAATCTGTTCTTAAAATCAGTTCATTTTTGATGTCAAGCTTTTCAATTTGTTCATCATAACTCTTTCTGTCTTCGTAGAATTCACCGGCAATGAGGAATTTCATGTTGCCAATGGCAGACTTTTCTTTCAACAGTTTTATGGCTTCAAACAACAAATCAAGTCCTTTGTATTTTCTGATAAAGCCAAAGAATAAAATAATCTTCACATCGTCTTCAATGCCAATTTTTTTTCTCGCTTCTTGTTTTGAAATCTTTTCTCCAAAATTATCATACAAAGGATGCGGAACGAATTTAGCTTTTTTTGAAGCATCAATATTTTGTAAATCTTCCAGCACTTTTTTACTCATCGTAACAAAAGCGTCGATAGGTTTGATGAAGTAGTTTGTAAATGCAACATCTCCGATTCTTTTTTCATGCGGGATGATGTTATCGGCAATGCAAATGATTTTTGTGTGATGGTTCTTTTTTACTTTTCGCAAAATGGTGCCTAGGCAAGGTCCCATGAAAGGAAGCCAATATCTAACAATGATGATATCGGGTTTTATATGTTTCAGTTTATTTCCAACGCTAATCCAATTGAGAGGATTTACAGAATTGATGTCGACATGAATGGTTACATTTTCAGGAGCTGGTTCGGTAGAAAATTGTGTAGTGCCCGGAAACAAAAATCCTGGATATTGTAATGAAAAAGTGTAGATTTCGCAATGATGTCCCTGATCGATAAAGGCTTTGGCCAGTCTTTCATTATACGAAGCCAATCCACCTCGTAACGGATGAGCAGGACCAATGATGATGATATTTTTAGAAGTTGATGACAATTGCAGGATGCTGTTTTATAATCCTAGTTTTTGTTCAATCAAATAATGATTTCTTTCAGGAGAATTGCGGGCAATCAATTCGCCGATAAAACCAGAAAGAAATAATTGTGTTCCTATTATCATCGCCAATATGGCAAAGAAAAACAGCGGGCGTTGAGTCATGCCCGTTACATCAAAAAAGAATTTTGAAATGGTAAGGTAAACAAATACCAGCAAGCCAAACATAAAGGAAACGGTTCCCCATAAACCAAAAAAGTGCATAGGGCGTTTACCGAACTTGCCTACAAAGAATATCGACATCAGGTCGAGGAATCCATTGATAAAACGATCCCATCCAAATTTAGTGACTCCATATTTTCTGGCACGATGCTCTACCACTTTTTCACCCACTTTTCTGAATCCTGCCCATTTGGCTAGCACGGGAACATATCGGTGCATCTCTCCATATACTTCAATGCTTTTTACCACTTTGTATTTGTAGGCTTTTAACCCACAGTTAAAATCATTTAATTTGATACCGCTCATTTTTCTGGCAGCAGCATTGAATAATTTGCTGGGTAGATTTTTGGTGACGGCATTGTCATATCTTTTTTTCTTCCATCCACTCACTATATCATAATTACCATCGAGAATCATTTTTCTGAGTTCAGGAATTTCATCAGGACTGTCCTGCATATCGGCGTCCATTGTTATGATGACTTGTCCCTGAGCTGCTTTGAAACCTTCGTTTAACGCTGCACTTTTTCCGTAATTGCGTTGAAATTTTATGCCTTTTATATTGGAGTTATTGGCTCTTAATTGTTCGATTACATTCCAGGAATTATCGGTACTACCATCATCAATCATAATGATTTCGTAAGACAATTGATGAGCATTCACAACGCGTTCAATCCAGGCAGATAATTCAGTCAGTGATTCATCTTCATTATAGAGTGGTATTACAATTGACACATCCATGTTGATTCGCTTTAATTATTGTGACACTAAAGTAAGTTATTTTTTCTTGCCATATATATAGGCAAGGATTCCGCTGACCAAGGCCCCCATTATCAGAAATGTAAAATTATAAATAGATAAAATCAACGGTACAAAATAATTCTTCCATTGGTTTGCATTTTCTTCAATCTCAGCCGGAGTTCTATTGCCTTGCTCAAGTAATTGTTTTTTATTGGTGTTGATAAAATTCTCATATTCAAATGGCAACGGAAAAATCTTAAAAAAAATAAATGTATAAATGGCCATGAAAAAACTAACTACAATAAAGTTTTTAAAGCCTTCATTGAAATATGTTTTAATATCGACAATTTCATTTGTTTTTTTATAGTCATGAATTGTCCAAAACAAACCTGCTATAAAAACAGCCATAATTATATAACGGGAAATAAACTGACGATTTTCAGACAGTGTAAAATAGGAAATCATTGATAAGGCAATCATTACAATTGAAACAATAATGCCTTTATTTCGGGAGCTGATGTTTTGCATAATTAAGGGGCAACAAATTTTCCTTTATTAAATATGCCAACTACTTTTCCTTCGAGTTGTTTTCCAATAAAAGGATTGTTGCGAGCTTTGGAACGAATTTGAGAAGCTTCGAAAGTATAAGTTTCTTCCGGTTGAAATAAAGTCAAACAGGCCTCTGCATTTTCTTCAATTCTTGGCATGGGTAATCCAAAAATATGTCTAGGGTGAATGGTAAGATTGTTGATTAAATGTTCGAGGTTAATGAAGATACTGTTAAAAACGCTGAACACATTTTCAAGTCCGGTCATACCGTATTTAGCATATTCAAACTCACAAGTTTTATCGTCCCAATTCAATGGAATATGATGAGAGGCAATACAGTCAATAGTTCCGTTGTTTAATGCTTCACGAATGGCTGTTTTGTCGTCTTGATTTCTCAAAGGAGGATTCACTTTAAGGTTGGTGTCATAGCCAGCAAGATCTTCGTCACTGAAATAACAATGGTATGGTGTTGCGGAACAAGTAATTTGTAATCCTGCTTTTTTAGCAGCGGCAATCAGTTCAACAGATTTTCGTGTAGAGATTCCCGTTATGTGTAATTTGGATCCCGTGTATTTTAGCAATTCAATATCTCTCATGATCATCAGCTCTTCTGCAATGGCAGGTTTGCCGGGTAATCCCATTTTCGTACTAACGATTCCTTCATTTACCAATCCATGTGCTGAGATAGATTTCTCATCCGGTATTTGAATGATGACTTTATCATTGGCCAGCACATATTGTAAAGCTTTGGTCATGATGTTAGCTTGCTGAATACTGTTCAATCCGTCTGAAAATGCGATGGCACCCGAATCATGCATATCATACATTTCAGCCAATTCTTTACCTTCAGCATTTTTAGTAACCGCGCCAATAGGATGAATGGTTACTGGCAATTCAGCAGATTTACTATTAATATATTCTACTTGAGATTTATTGCAAACTACAGGATGTGTATTTGGAATGATCATCACATCGGTGAAACCACCTGCGGCAGCGGCAGCGGCTCCGGTTGCAATGGATTCTCTTTCTTCGTGACCAGGGTCGGAGAAATGAGCAAAAACATCCATCCATCCAATACTTACATGTAAGTTGTCGTGACTGACTAGGTGGTCAGCTGCAACTTCAATGTGATCATCAATTTCTTGAATGATACCATTTGAAATGAGAATGTCTTTAACGGAGTTGTTGTAAGGGGAACCCTGACAAATAATGTGTGCTTGTTTGATTAAAACCTTCATTATTACTATAAGATTAGGCAAATATCAATAAAAAAAATGAGTGGGCAATGAAAGTTGGGGAGGATTTATTGGGTTTAATTTGAAGAAGCCGAAAGATTGTCACAATTAAGAAGTGGATACATTTGAGTTTTTGGTAGTCCATCAAAAAGTGATATACTCATTGCCTTATTCACACATATTATTAATTTGTACACATTTTAAATAAGAGGTATCAAAATGTGATTGTATTTGAGGTGTTGTGATTAGATTGCGGGCCCCAATACCTGTAAAGCACCGAATTCCCTTCCCACATTTTTTGAAAATGCATGGACTTACAAGAAGTACATGTTAAGTTTTGAATACACTTACAATTTATATATGAAAAAAACACTTTCGCTTTTTAGCGTTGTTATTGCTATGTTGTTGTTAACTGTTAGTGCGAATGCACAGGTTTACATATTGAATGAAGATTTTTCTTCGGCAAATGGAACGACGCCACCGAATGGGTGGAGTAATATAATTCAAACTGGTGCGACAACTGACTTATGGCATTTTGACAATCCTGGTAATAGAATTGTTAATTATCCAGTTAGTCCAAAATTTGCAATTTTTGATTCGAGGAATTACAGTTCATCAGGAGGTCCTGAAGTTTCAATATTGGAATCAAAATATTTTGATGCTTCTGTGAGTCAAAATATTCTGTTTCAATTTGATCATTATTTTGTAGCGGGTAATGGAGGCAGGGGATATGTAGATGTATTTAATGGAGTTTTTTGGAATAATATATTTTTATTTTCGGATAGTACAAATAACCCCGAGAGGAGATTATTTAATATAAGCCAATATGTTGGAGGTGTTACAAATGCAAAAATAAGATTCAGATGGGAAGGAGATAGTTCTCTTTATTGGGCTGTTGATAATATAAAAATTTATGCACCTTTACTTCGTGATATTTCTCTTTTGTCTATTACATCTCCAATCACACAATCTCAAGCTGCAGGAATAGTACCCGTAAAAGTTAGTATTAAGAATTTTGGACTCACAACAATCAATAATGTAATAATTAATTGGTCTGTTAATGGTATTCTTCAGCAGCCTTACAATTGGGCCGGTCAAATTCCCTTTGATTCGGTTTCTAATAACATAGTTGTCGGTAATTATAATTTTATTGGTGGTTCTCCTGTGAACATAATTGCGTGGACTTCAAATCCAAATAATAACTCCGATTTAAATACACAAAATGATACTTCTAAAAGGACAATAACTCTTTATGCTCCGCTTTGTGGAGTATATACAGTCGGGGGTTCGAATCCTGATTTTCCTACGGTATCAGATGCTGTTACTGCATTGAATTTAGGAGGGATTAGTTGTCCTGTTGTGTTTAACATACGTCGAGGGACTTATTCAGGGAATCTGACGATTAATTCTTT
>CALPIT020000172.1 GCA_943323705.2 Streptomyces griseus | reverse complement strand
CCATAAAGACATCAAAAATGTCATTAATTACATCATCAATCAAGAGGCACATCACAGCAAAACTGCATTTCTCGATGAATACCGTGAATATTTAAATCAATGGGATGTGGAATGGGATGAAAAATACATTTTCATCAACCCTGAATAATAAAACAATACGAAATCCATCACGATGCGTTCCTATGGAACGCCAAAAAAATATTGCATATTTTTTTCTAGAGACGACATGTTCCGATGGAACATTTTTGTTTTTGGTTGAATAGAACCAGTACTACAGTATATGTAAGGTTTTAAATTCGATTATAACCAATTAATATGTTCCAAATAAATATCACCTCTCCAAAAATTAATAACATTATTACCACTAGGCACATCACTTCTCACAAATAAATCAAAACAATATTATTCGATAGAAACAGCATATTTCTTTACCAATATCTCTAAACTTTTATGTTCCATAGGAACATCTCGTCTCTAGAACCGTTTATTACGGTTCGTTCTTTCGATAGGAACGTTTGGTGAACAACAAAAAATCATTGTATCAATTGAATTATATTTGTTTCAAATTAAAAAAATGAAAATTGCATTAATTGGTTATGGCAAAATGGGAAAGGCGATTGAAGAAATTGCCATCAAAAATGGCCATGAAATCGTATTGAAAATTTCATCACAAAACATTTCCGATTTCAATATTGAAAATTTGCAACAAGCAGATGTCGCCATAGAATTCACCAATCCACATAGTGCAGTTGATAATTTAAATAAATGTTTCGATGCGAATATTCCTGTGGTTTGTGGTAGTACAGGCTGGCTAGATCAATGGCAAGAAATCGAAAATTATTGCACAGAAAAAAACGGCACATTATTATTTGCCAGTAATTTCAGCGTGGGTGTCAATATATTTTTCGAATTGAATAAAAAATTGGCCATGCTAATGAGCAATCGCCCGGAATACAATATCTCCATTGAAGAGATTCATCATACCCAGAAAAAAGATGCACCCAGTGGAACAGCAATCACATTAGCAGATGGTATTTTAAACAACAACCACAACAAAGAAAAATGGGTGTTGGGTGAAACAGCAAACAATGCCGAATTGAGCATCACCAGTAAAAGAATCGACCCCGCTCCTGGCACACACATCATCAATTACAATTCATCAATCGACAGCATTGAAATCAAACACACTGCACATAATAGAATTGGATTTGCAAGTGGAGCGGTTTTGGCAGCGGAGTTTATTGCCAGACAAGAGTCTGGGATATATTCATTTTATGACATCTTAAAACCTTAAATTAAAATAAGTCTCAAAATGAGCCTCATTTTATTAAAATATTATTTTGAAATTGCACCTTATAATCTACACTTACAAACATAACCAAACTTATTGCTAATCCATTTTTTAAATTTTACATAGTATTAAGGTAAATAATAAAAAGAGAGGAACTAAATAAGCTCCTCTCTTTTTATTATTATAAATCTTGGAAAATTAAAAGTGAAAATTCACATTTATTGAAGTTACACCAACTCCGCTAAGTCCAAAACTTGAAGATTTTGTACCTTCTACAGTTGGCTGTCCTGTAACGGTTGTTTTACTTGCAGCTTGGCTAAAAACTTGTAAGCCATAAGTATATTGTGCACCCATAGAAATTTTAGGGAAAATAAAATACTCAGCTCCCATGAAGCCCTGAACACCAAAACCGATACCCATTCCAGATTTGGTTTCTGTTGTTACAACTCCAACAACGCTTTTAGTAGTGTTAGAGCTTAAAGATAGCAATCCATCGGCACCATAATACCCTTGTAAACGAGTTTTACCTTTTCTCCACTCTTTACCAAGACCAACCGTTACATCAAAGCCTGAATTAGTATTATCACCACTTTTAGTAGTGCCAACTGCCAAATTCGCAGTAGCTCTATAAGCAGTATTTGCTGTGATGAATTTTTTTCCAACAAATGTACCTGGACTTTGAAAATCAACTGATGGAGCGTTGTTTCCTAAAGTACCATTAAAGGCATTACCAACATAAGAGAATATGCCATCAGCATTAAAGCCAATTGACCAATCCCCTTTTTCAGGTAAATAAGACTCTCCTTTTTTTGATTTCAATTCCTGACCATTTACATTTACTGAAACAACAGTAATTGCAAACAATGACATTAATAAATTTTTCATTTTAGTTAATTTAATGGTTAATTAATATGAATGCAATCTATTTCAAATTTTTGAAAAAAAATCAGTTTTCCACAATAAATCCACAAAATAATTAACAATTACCTTTTTTTGAATCTTTAATTTGATGAAATTCAATTATTTGGATTTTTTAGCACTACTCCCAATTGCAAAAATGATCCATTCACATAACCCAACTCACCATAAAAACCAAGATTTTTTGTGAGGTAATAATGTGCGCCTAATTGTGCAGAATAGCCAAATTTTCCAGGAACATTTGGACTGCCTGTACCCAGACTACTTTTATATTGCGAATTAACATAACCAAGACCACCTCCTAAATAGATATCCCATTTACGATTGATGATTGGATGATAATCTGCTCTTATCAATCCTGTATAAATTAGCAATTCATCAGAAAACACAAACCCATTTTTGTTAAAATAACCATTTAAGTCTGAGTAAGTAAAAGAAATACCTACAGATACTTTTTTATAAATTTGGTATTCCCCTATTATAGAAATCGGGCCTAGAGCCGTGACTTTGTATTCTGGCACATCGAATGCATCCTTTAAAAATTTTGTCCAAATATTCCCAATTCCGTATCCGGCTGATATAGTCCATTTTTTTGCATTTTGATGCTGGGCAAACCCTACAAAAACTGAAAAAATCAATAAAAAAGTTATGGCATTAATTTTCTTCATTCTACTTTAAATACAAAACAGCTATTAAAATTTGAATTTTTACTTTGAAATATTCTCCAACATATCCTTTACCATCGACGATAAATTATATTCTTCTTTCCAACCCCAATCTTTTCTGGCAACCGCATCATCTATACTTTGCGGCCAACTATTGGCAATGGATTGGCGATAATCTTCTTTGTAAGAAATTTCAAATTCTGGGATGTGTTTTTTAATCTCTGCTGCTATCTCTTTGGGAGAAAAGCTCATACCTGCTATATTATATGAAGTACGAGTTGTAATTTTTGATGCTGGAGCTTCCATCAATTCAATAGTAGCTTTAATCGCATCAGGCATATACATCATGGGTAAGTAAGTGTCTTCTTTTAAAAAGCACTGATATTTTTTTTCTTCTTTTGCCTCGTGAAAAATCTCTACAGCATAATCTGTGGTACCGCCACCAGGCGCACTTTTATAACTTATCAATCCTGGATAACGTAAGCTTCTAACGTCCACGCCAAAACGTTGATGATAATAATTGCACCAGAATTCACCGGCATATTTACTGATGCCATAAACGGTGATGGGTTCGATGATGGTTTGCTGAGGGCAATTCACTCGAGGTGAAGTTGGTCCGAAAACTGCTATACTACTCGGCCAATATACTTTATGCAAATTTTCTTCACGAGCGATGTCGAGCACGTTCAACAATCCCTGCATATTCAAATGCCAAGCCAAATTTGGATTTTTTTCTCCGGTAGCCGACAATATCGCGGCAAGCAAATATATCTGTGTAATATTCTGGCGAATTACCTGTACGTGAAGCATTTCTTTATTCATCACATCCAAACTTACATAAGGCCCGCTGCCCTCCAATAAAGGATTTTGTTCTCTTAAATCAGAAGCAATCACGTTGTTGTTTCCGTAGATTTTTCTTAAAGCAAGTGTCAATTCTACTCCAATTTGACCACTTGCACCAATCACAAGTATTCTTTGTTTAGTCATAAAAAGCAATTAGGTTGTAAATGTAAAAGTAAAGTTCAATCTATAGAAAAATAATTCTCTACTTTTGCACCATGAAATGCCCATAAAATTCGTCCCTTACCAAATGGGGCTGAGTAAACAAGGGCATAACATGTGGCAATAATGTCAAATAAAAATAAACAGATGAAAAATTATCAATCAACTCTTTTCCAGCATCAGCATTATAACAATAATAACTTTTTCCTCATAGCAGGTCCTTGTGTCGTAGAAAATGAAACGATGGTGATGGAGATATCAGAAAAAGTAGCAAGCATCTGCAAAAGACTTGAAATTCCTTATATTTTCAAAGCGTCTTACAGAAAAGCCAACCGAACTAGCGCTTCCTCTTTTACTGGCATTGGTGATACTGAAGCTTTACAATTAATCAATACCGCCGGGAAAAAATTAAACATCCCAACAACAACTGATATACACACTGCAGCTGAAGCGGCCCTTGCTGCCGAATACGTAGATGTATTACAGATTCCTGCATTTCTTTGTCGTCAGACAGATTTACTATTGGCAGCAGCTGCCACCAACAAAATCGTGAATGTAAAAAAAGGACAATTTGTAAGTGGTCCGGCGATGAAATTCGCAGTTGATAAAATCAAACAAGCCGGAAACGAAAATGTATGGCTCACAGAAAGGGGCAATAGTTTCGGCTATCAGGATTTAATTGTTGATTACAGAAATATCACTTGGATGAAAGAAATCGGCGTGCCAGTAGTTATGGATTGCACCCATTCTTTACAACAACCCAACCAAACTTCAGGTATTACAGGCGGAAATCCTCAATTAATTGAAACCATCGCAAAAGCTGCCATTGCAACAGGAGCTGATGGTTTGTTCATAGAAACGCATCCCGAACCAGCTAAAGCAAAAAGCGATGGTGCGAATATGTTACGTTTAGATTTATTGGAATCTTTGCTGGAGAAATTAGTGGTGTTGAGAAAAGCAGTTATTTAAGGTTTTGTAGGTTCAAGAGCCTAAATAGGTTCAAAAGGTTTGGTAGGTTCAAAAAGTTCAAAAGGTTTGATGTGCGAAAAAACATTTTGAACTTTTTGAACATTTTCAACCTTTTTAACATTATATACCCGCTGGGTTTCTTCTCGATATTCTTACATACTTTTTTACATTCATCCAGAATGCCACGAATAGATATACAATCAATGGCGAACCCATGGTAAGGAAGGAAATATAAATAAAATACTTTCTGATGATGCTGGTGGCAATGCCCATTTTCTCGCCTATTGCGGTGCAAACGCCAAACACATGCCATTCCACGAAATATTTGAGCTTGTTCATAGTTATTAAAAATACGAATTTTTATATAAAAAACTAACTTCAATGTAGTAATTTCGCACGCGAGAAAACGGAATTGATTTTTCAACTATAAATATAGCTGCAAGTAATTCTCAATTTCCCAATTCCCAAATTAACTCATCATCAAATAATTTTTAAAAATGGCTTTCGACATCGAAATGATCAAAAAGGTTTACAGCAACTTTCCTGAAAGAATTGCAGCAGCCCGTAAAGCTGTAGGTAAGCCGCTAACACTTACTGAAAAAATATTGTATGCTCACCTTTGGCAAGGCAAT
>CALPIT020000171.1 GCA_943323705.2 Streptomyces griseus | reverse complement strand
GATCCTAATGATTTGAACTATGGTTTTACACCTTATGTTACATTAGGTTTAGGTGTTTTTAGTTTTGATCCTTACACAGCAGATACTGATGGCACAAGAGTGTATCTTCAAAGAATAGGCACAGAAGGACAAAACGAAGGCTATTTAGGAAGAAGTCCATACAATACTATGGCATTTTGTGTTCCACTTGGAGTCGGAATAAAATACAGCATAAACAAAAAAGTAAACCTCTCTTTTGAGATTTCTCACAGATTCACAATGACTGATTATTTGGATGATGTCAGTACAACGTATGCTCCAAACTATTTAACCAGTTCTCAAATAGGTTTTCAAGATTGTTTCCCTCCTGATCAAAATGGCTCTACAAATCAAATTTCACAATATTATTTATTACAGGATAGATCTTGGGAAATAACAGACCCATCATTACTAGATCCTAACAAAAGACTGAGTTCTCAAGCCGGTCGCCAACGCGGCTGGAGCAAACAAAAAGATCAATATGTAATCGCTGAAATTGGTATTTCATTTAATATCGGTTCTTACCGTTGCCCAACTGCTAATTAATACTATTTTCTATTATAAATCACTGAAAGCTGTCATCAATATGGCAGCTTTTTTATTTGCTCGCTGCTGTAGCCATTTTTTGCTTGGTCGTTGTTACCAAACATTTTCCATTTCAACCCCACATCATCTGTTTTTTTCGTTACTTTTGCCGCCGGCGATAACGGCCAAATTTCAGTATTCATCATGAGTATAAAAGATAACATCAATCTCGAAAAACTTCCAGAACACATCGCCATCATTATGGACGGTAATGGTCGCTGGGCCCAGGAAAAAGGGCAGGATAGATTGTTTGGCCATCTTCATGGTGTAGAAAGCGTTCGAAATATAGTGGAAGGCGCTGCCGAATTAGGCATTCATTACCTCACACTTTATGCATTCAGTACCGAAAACTGGCTTAGGCCCCAGGAAGAAGTTACCGGTTTGATGGAATTACTTATTGATACCATCAGAAAAGAAGTGCCAACGCTAAATAAAAATAATATTAGACTTCACGTCATTGGTGCTACTGATATGATGCCGGAACATGCGAGACAGGCTTTGCAAGAAGCCATCAGCGAAACTTCTACCAACACAGGGTTGAACTTAGTCATGGCACTCAGTTACAGCAGCAGATGGGAAATCATCCATACCACACAGAAAATTGCGCAAGATGTTTTGAATGGCAAATTGCTGCCGGAAAACATTAACCAAGAAGTGTACAGCAATTACCTGTCTACAGCTGGTATTCCAGATCCTGAACTCATGATCAGAACCAGTGGAGAACACAGAATCAGCAATTTTTTATTATATCAATTGGCTTACACTGAACTTTATTTCACAACAACATTATGGCCAGATTTTAGAAAAGAGAATTTATATGAGGCCATTATAGATTTTCAGCAAAGACAAAGAAGATTTGGTAAAACGGGAGACCAGTTGAAAAAAATATTATAGAAGAAAAGAATTAATTGAGGGAAACTAAGCTGATTATCAATATTTTTGATAGGTTTCAGTTTTTCATTTAACAAATAGTTTTAATTATTGAGCTTAATTTGCCGCACGTAAAAAAAAATTGATGCAAGGGATTTATAGAAAGTTTTTGTTTTTAGCTGTTGTTTGTTTTTTTTCTCATAATCTATGGGCTCAAAATGACACCATTCCTGTATCGGTAAACCCTGCACTTCAGGAAATCTTTACTGCTAAATATCCTAAGTCATACACTATCGGAGGCATTACGGTTACTGGGGCAAAAGCATTCGACCCCAGTTTAATCATTTCTATTTCAGGAATGGCCATCGGCGATAAAGTGCAATTACCAGGTTCAGATGTTTTTGGAAAAGGGATTTCTAAGTTATGGAAACAGAACCTAGTTTCAAAAGTCGATATTTTCATTACCCGCCTGGAAGATCAAAATATTTTTATCGAAATCAGCATTGAAGAAAGACCTCGACTAATAGATTTTAATTTCATAGGAATTAAAAAAGGCGAGAAGGACGATTTGGAAGGTAAAGTTGGACTTGCTAAAGACAGGGTTCTTACCGAAAATATGAGGTTAAGTGCAGTTGAAGTCATTCGAAAATTTTTCTATGACAAAGGGTATCGTAGTGTTTCCATCCAGGTTCAGCAGGATTCTATAATTGGTTTGAGCAATGGACTTTCCCTGACATTTATTATTGATAAAGGATCTAAAGTAAAAATCAACTCCTTAAACTTTAGTGGTAATGAATTCGTAGAAGAATCCAAATTAAAAAAGCAAATGAAAGGCACCAAGGAAATGGCAAGATTAACGCTGTATCCTGATGTTCCGGTAAGTCCTTATGGCGATACGTCAAAAGGCCTAAGTTTTAGAAGTTATCTGAATGACAAGGGAATGTTTTATCCTTCCATGACCATGAATTTGCTAGACCCTTATTTCAGACCTAAGTTTTTCAGTGCTTCAAAATTCACAGAAACCAAGTACTCAGAAGATAAAGACAAAGTGATTGATTATTACAATGGTCAGGGATTGAGGGATGCTGTTATTGTTTCAGACACACAGATTCTGAACAGAAAAGGTAACATGGACATTCATATTAAAGTAAACGAAGGACATAAATATTATTTCGGCGACATTTCATGGAAAGGAAATACAAAATATTCAGACTCCATTTTGACATTGTTGTTAGGCATTCGAAAAGGTGATGTTTATAATCTTGAATTATTAAATAAAAGATTGGGAAAACAAATGTCTGCTGAAGGTGGTGATATCGGTAGTTTGTACCAAGATGATGGTTATTTGTTCTTTCACATAGATCCAACAGAAACGGCAGTTTATAATGATACTATTGATTTTGAAATCAGATTGACTGAAGGTCCACAGGCCACTTATGGAAAAATAACCGTGTCGGGAAATGACAAAACAAAAGACTATGTGATTCTCAGGGAAATGAGAACGGTACCCGGGCAAAAATTCAGTCGTTCTGATATTATTCGTACCCAAAGAGAGCTTTCTCAATTGGGCTTTTTCAATCCCGAAAAAATCAATCCTAATATAGTTCCTAACTCAGATAATGGAACTGTTGACATCAATTGGGAAGTGGAAGAAAAGTCTTCTGATCAACTTGAACTTTCAGCTGGCTTTGGTGGCGGTATTGGATTGACAGGCACATTGGGGGTGACTTTTAATAATTTTTCACTTAAGAATATTACAAGCAAATCAACCTGGGATCCGCTTCCTTCTGGAGATGGACAGCGTTTGAGCTTGAGGTTACAATCCAACGGAAGGGCATATCGTTCGTACAATTTTTCATTTACTGAACCATGGTTTGGCGGCAAAAAGAGAAATTCCTTTTCTATAAATTATTACAACACCAAATTTTCCAATGCTATTGATGCATATGGAGGCTATTGTAAAACTTGTGGTGACACCTCATTTGTAAAAACCGTGGGAATTGGTTTATCATTAGGTAAACAATTAAAATGGCCTGATGACTTTTTCAATTTGATTTACGCGGTAAACTTTCAGCAGTATAAACTCAAAAATTACAGCCAGATTTTCAGTGGATTTAGCAACGGTAATTCTACAAATATCAGTTTGAAGTTGACCTTAATCAGAAACTCTGCAGGTCCCAATCCTATTTTCCCTACCAGTGGTTCTAACTTTGCTTTAAGTGGACAGTTCACGTTGCCTTATTCATTACTCGGTATCAATTCCAATACGGCTAATAAATTTGAGTTGCCTGAATTTCATAAATGGCGTTTTTCAGGAGACTGGTATACACCCATTGGTAATGCAAGAGGAGCGGATAAAAATAGACAATTTATTTTGAGAGCGGCGGCCAAATTTGGATTCATTGGTAGGTATAATACCAATCTTGAAATTTCTCCATTCGAACGTTTTCAAGTGGGAGATGCAGGTTTGAGTAATACTCAAGCTTTATTGGGATATGATATTATTTCACACAGAGGTTATCCGGTTTACAGAACTTCAGATCCAAGGATAAATCCAGATGGGACAAGTCCAACAGAGTATTTTTCAATATTTAATAAATATATTATTGAGTTGAGATATCCTTTCAGTACTAATGCCAGCAGTACTATTTATGGGTTAACCTTTTTTGAAGCCGCCAATGGATGGTTTAGTTTTAAGGACTACAATCCTTTCAAATTGCGTCGTTCTGTGGGCGTGGGTATGAGATTTTTCCTTCCGATGTTTGGTTTGCTTGGATTTGATTATGGTGTAGGGTTGGACAGATTTAACCAAACAACTGGAATTAAAGGAGCGGCTAAATTTACCTTTATGCTTGGTCAGGAAGCTGAATAATATTTTATCTTTAGTTTCGAAAAAAATACAAAAATGAAAAAATTAGTAATCTTTCTTTTTGCCATAACATTTTATTCAAGCAGTTTATTGGCACAGCGTTATGCAGTAATTGACTCTAAATTTATTTTGGACAAAATGCCGGAATATAAAGACGCGCAGACCAAACTAGATCAATTCAGTACTTTGTGGCAGCAGGAAATTGACCAGAAACAGGTGTTAATGGACAAAATGGTAAAAGATTATGAAGCAGAACAAATCATGCTTCCGGATAATCTGAAGAAAAAAAGAGAAGACGAGATTTTCAATAAAGAAAAAGAACTTAGGGATTTGCAAAGAAAGCGTTTTGGCTTTGAGGGTGATTTATTTAAAAAAAGACAAGAATTGATTAAGCCCGTTCAGGATAAAGTGTATAATGCTGTTCAAAAATTAGCTTTGGAAAAGCAATATGATTTCATCCTTGATAAAAGTGAAGGAATTACCATTATATTTGCCGACCCAAAATTGGATAAGAGCGAAGAGATTTTGAAGAGTATGGGGATTAAGTAAGTATTTAGGGGGATTAGGAATTAGTGGAATGGGGATTTGGAAATAGGGATTTGGAAATAGGGAATGGGAATTGGTGTAAAAAACTAAACATCAATACCCTCTAAACCTTCAATACCATCTAAACCTTCTAAAACCCAACACCAAACACCAAACAATAAACAACAAACAATAATAAATAAAAATGAAAAAACTGTTCGTAGTAGCTGCCATGTCTTTAAGTATATTCGGAGCATCAGCACAAAACAAAATTGGATACATCAGCACAGATGAGTTAATCGGAGTAATGCCGGAAGCAGAAAAAGCAGATGCTGAATTGAAAGAATATCAGGCTTCTTTGGCCCAGCAAGGTCAGGATATGATGAAAGAGTTAAACGACAAAGACAGTTTGTTTGTAAGAGATTCTTCTAAATTATCTCCAAGCATGAAAGAAATTAAAAAGAATGAATTGGTTTCTTTATATCAAAGAGTACAAAACTGGAACCAACAGGCACAAGAAATGTATCAGGCTGAAGCACAGAAAAAAATTGCGCCACTTCGTACAAAAGCTTTAGACGCTATCAAATCTGTGGCTAAGAAAAACGGGTATTCTTATATTCTTGATGTTAATTCTGTAATT
>CALPIT020000170.1 GCA_943323705.2 Streptomyces griseus | reverse complement strand
GGTTATCATAAAAAAAACCGCCCTTCTTCCCGAAGAGCGGTTTCAAAAGAAAATTATTATTCAGTGAAATTCATTCGCACCGATGAACTTCCCCCTTCGGGGGATTGAGGGGGCCTGCTACCCTCTCCTTTGGAGAGGGGCTGGGGGTGAGGCTTTTAAAACCTCACCGCTCTCACCGTCTTCACCTCATTACCCATTCTCACTTCCACCATGTACACGCCTGGTTTTAGTTCGTTGCCCAATGCTGTTACCTGATTTGCATTGCATTCGAATGATTTGATTAAACGACCTTGAAGATCAATGATTTTTACGGTAGCCTTCGCCGCCGCCATCGTTGGTGTTGCCATCGTTGGTGTTTTTCCACCAACGAAATTAACGAGCAACTTAAACTCTCCCGCCGACGGATTCGGATACAAACTCACCTCAAATGAATTGGTAGTTGTTGTCGTTACGGGCACACTCATCTTCGTACCAGCTGCACAACCCGCATGGGTAAGCGCCTGCGTTTTAGCAGTGCCCTGTGTACCGCAAGAAGTTTGTCCTCTTACAGACAACGTACCACCGATATATCCTATGTTGAATTGTAAGGTAATCGTTGAGCTATCGGCACTGGCACTTGTGATGGTTGAGTTGTTAGGTTTGGTCCAACGGAAAACACTTGCAGCTACTTGACTTGTAGTAGGTGCTCCCACTAAAGCAGAATAAGTGATACTGTTGCCGATACATGCGTTGTACGAACCAGTACTTGACGCGATGCTCAATACACTTGGAGGTAAGAATTGTAAAATAGCTGTTGATGCCGTTGTGCCAATTGTACCACACTGACTTACCCCTTTTGCACTGATGCTACCACCGGTGTAACCTGTATTGAAACTAACGGTGATGCTTGCACTATCCGAAGTTGCTGAAACAATAGATGTATTAGCAGGTCTTGTCCAGCGGAAAGAAGTAATAGGTGCTTGTGTAGTGGTTGGCGTTCCGCGTACAGCCGTAAATGTTTTGTTGACGCCGATACAAGTAGCGAAATTACCACCAACGGTAGTGATACCTGCTACAGCAGCAGGTGTGGTGTAACCAACAAGAATCGCTGTACGAGCAGCACTCACCGAACAAGGCGTTACTGATTTTACAGACAAAGTATCTCTTAAAAAGCAATTTGCAAAAGTTACAATCACCGCGGTATCATTTGCGCCTAAAGGATTGATGTGTGTAATGGTAGCGCTCGTGCCTCTGTTCATCGACCAGTTGTAAGAAGTAGCATACGTTACTTTTCTGATTCTGTAGGTTTCTGAAACCAGACCTGTTACATTAGTAACTGCGGTTATAGAAGTAGGTGAAAATTGTTTTTGAATGGTGCCGGGTGTAGCGGCTACTCTTTTGTAAACAGTTAATGATTTTGCAGAAGTGCTAGCGCCGCAAACGTTAACAGATTTTACAGTAATTGCGCCTGATACAAAAGTAGAGGCAAAGGTTACAGTTATACTATTGGTACCCTGACCACTAACAATAGTAACACCCGCAGGAACTGTCCATGTGTATGAAGTTGCCGTGCTAACTGTTGCTGCAGTATAAGTTACGGCGTTGCTAGTAGCCGAAGTGGTGCTGCTGAAATTAGGACATACATCTGTTGCGCCGGTGAGGGTTGCTGGTGCTGATGGGATTGCAGTGTTTACGAATACTTTTATACTGTCTCTGCAAGTATTGCCGTTGGCATCGGTGACTGTGAGATAATAAGTTGTTGTAACAGTTGGACTAACGGTGATGCTTGGGGTAGTGGCACCGGTGGACCAGAGGTAGGTGGAAGTATTATTATTTCTTTTATAAATGCCGGTAGAGGTTGTTAATATAATTGTGTTATTATCTTTAAATAAATAATTTGTTCCGCCAGAGATGCCTATACTCTCGTTTGTCCATGTTAATCCACTGTTTGTGCTACGAAAAACTCCATTTTGATCAATGCTAATCCACCATTCACCATTTGAGTTTAAAATTGCATCGTTTAAATATATTGAAGGTGTTGTTGTAATTGGAAATGTTGAATATAAAGTCCAAGTCACTGCATTATCAATAGACCTATAAATATTTCCATTTTTGGTAAAAACGTAAACAACATTATTAATGTGCTTAACCATAATCGCATTACTAGAAAAAGGTTGATTGCTAATTTGGGTCCATGTTTGACCACTATTTGAAGAAACACCTATATAAGAATTGGTGATAATAAATGTTTTATTTATTGGTTTTACACACTCAATTTCTGTGAAATCACTACCAGGGTTGGAAATGTTCTGCCAACTTGCTCCATTGTTATTACTTACATAAAGTCCCCTAAGAAAGCCACCTACACCGGTATACAAATTATTACTTGAGTCGAAATCAAAATCTAGATTACCGCACCCGAATCCTGCAGCAACATTATATGTCCAGCTCACACCATTATCTGTAGATCTATAAATACCTTCGTGACCCGTTCCAAAATAAAGAACACCGTTTTTGTCTTTTCCAAAAGATAAATTATGTGAAGTTAAGGGTGAAGAAAATGGAGTGAAATTAGTCAAATCAATACTTTTATATAACCTACTATTAGATTGAGCTGCACACAGATAATATCCTGCATTTGTCTTTTGTATTCTTGTATAAAAATCATTTTGAGACGCAATATTTTGCCATTGATTTGTAATATTGTTAGCCCCCGACACATTCAGCGTAACACTTTGCCCTCTACAAATAGTAGTATCGTTATTGATGATGTTAGCAATGCAAGAAGTTGGTGCGCTGGAGTTGTAAAGATTTTGGATTTCGGTGGCGGATAGTGCTCGGTTGTAGATGGCGATGTCATCGAGAGAGCCTGTGAACCTGTTAATATTAGATAATCCAGGATCATTGGGTGCTCCAAAATAATTATTATTTCCTGATGTATTGTAACTAATAATACCGCCTGGAACTAATCCAGTAGTTAAAAATTGATTTGATGAATTTTGTAATACTCCGTCCACATAAATTTTAATGAAAGCGCCATCGTAAGTCACACCAACCTGATGCCATTGGTTATCTGCAATATGCAATCCCGTGTTAGGTAAATAATCAGATGGATGATATCCCATGACTACTGGAACACCATTATACATGAGAATTATATTAAACGCTTGGCCAGCTGCAGAAGTTCCAGTTGAAATTAATCTCATATACTGAGTGCTATCATTAGTTTTTACCCAAATAAAAATTGACCTCTGAGAATTACCAACTCCTGCAATATTTTTGCCTGTTAAATCAATAAAATCAGTCTTGTTTTTAAATAAATAAGTGCTATTTATATTTCCAAATCTATCTGTAGTCAATGTTGCCCCATTCACTGTTCCATTATTCCCATTTCCACTTGCATCATTAGCATTACCATTAAATGGATAATACGCCACTAGCCCATTTGTAGGAACATAAGAAGGAACTTGGGCGTAGGAAGTTGCTACTATAAGAATGAGTAGAACGAAAAGGAGTTTTTTCATAAAAGAAATGTTTGTTGTTTATGGTTTGTTGTTGTTTTGTTTGGTGATTTAAAACATGGCGTAATTTCTCTATTTATTCTCACTTGGCAATATTATTCTATTGATATTTTTTCAAATGTATTTAACAGGTCTTATTTGACCTAATTTTTTGATGCATTTATTTTGAGTTTCGTAGCGTGAAGCCAAACGAATACGATACCTTTTTGAAAAAAGTGGGAAGCAAGTTGAGGAAACTTCGAAAAGAGAAAGGCTATTCCATGGAAAGCTTGGCCAATGAAGCCGAAATCGAATACCGCCAGCTCGGGCGGATAGAAAGAGGAGAAATTAATACATCTATCATATCATTACTGAGAATTTGCGAGACGTTGAAGGTGGAGATGAAGGAGTTGTTTGAGGAGTGAGATTAAGGAATGTAAAATGTAAAATATCCAATGTAAAATGTAAAAGTGGCATTTCGGATATGAATTGATCATTCTCTATTGTACAAAAATTCGTGGTTATCAATAAAACATAATCAAAGTCCCCCTTTGGGGGATTTAGGGGGCTACCGTTTCAACCGTGGGAGAAGAAGAATGATTATTTAAACACAGAATAAGGAATAAGAAATAATAAATAAGGAAGTGGCATTTCGGATATGAATTCATCATTCTGTCATGAATGGGCAAACCACACCCCCAACCCCAAGCCCCCTAAATCCCCCGAAGGGGGAAATCTCCGTGTGAGAGGGGAGCAATGAGCAGTATCGACTATCTCTGCGAAACCTCTGAAGACTCTCTTTCTCCGCGGTAAAAAATTCGTGAATTCGTGGCTCTGAGAATGTAAAATGTAAAATATCCAATGTAAAATGTAAAAGTGGCATTTCGGATATGAATTCATCATTCTCTCGTGAATGGGAAAGTATTTGATTTTTTAAATACAGAATAAGAAATAAGAAAGTAAAAATAAGGACGTGGATTTTGGAAATCAAACTATCAAAATCTCATGTACAAAAATTCGTGGTTATCAATAAAACATAATCAAAGTCCCCCTTGGGGGGATTTAGGGGGCCTAATTCGTGGCTAACCCAATAAAACATAATCAAAGTCCTCCCCTTGGGGGATTGAGGGGGCAAGACAACGTTTTAAACACTTGAATTTCCTGTTGTTTTTCCTTTTTTACTCCAAAATACTGTGATTAATTTGCTTGAAAATTGATTAAAAACGTAAATAGAAATTTACTCATTTAAGAAGTTATTCAAATTATGTCAAATAATGTCAAAGTATATGAACCAACTATTGAAAACTCCATTTTGTTCATCAGAGAAAAACAAGTAATGCTTGATAGGGATTTGGCCATTTTTTATCAAACAGAAACTCGTGTTATAAAACAAGCAGTAAAAAGAAACTTAAGTCGTTTTCCTGAAGATTTTATTTTTGTGATCAATAATCTAGAAGCAGAATTACTGGTGTCACAAAATGTGATACCCAATAAAAGTCATCTTGGAGGTGCATTACCCTTAGCTTTTACCGAACAAGGAGTTGCGATGCTTTCATCTGTTTTAAAAACTAGAACAGCTGTAAATGTAAGCATAAGGCTTATCAGAACTTTTGTTGCACTTCGCAAATTGAATACCCAATACAATGGTTTGTTTCAACGACTTGAAATAGTAGAGAAAAAACAAATTGAAGCTGATAATCATTTCAATACAATTTTTGCCGCACTTGAAAAAAGAGATGCCATTCCTGCTCAGGGCATTTTCTTCAACGGACAAATTTTCGATGCATACAAATTTGTTGCTGATATCATCAAATCTGCAACAACTTCGATTATTTTAATTGACAATTACATTGATGAAACAACCCTTGCTTTACTTTCAAAAAGAAACACCGGAGTAACAGCAATTATTTACAGTGATCATTTGAGTCGCAATCAAATTATCGATTTACAAAAATTAAATGAACAATATGAAACGATAGAAATTAAAAAATTAAAACACAATCACGACCGGTTTCTGATCATCGATCAAAAGGAAATGTATCATTTTGGAGC
>CALPIT020000169.1 GCA_943323705.2 Streptomyces griseus | reverse complement strand
TGGGGATTGGGGATTGGTTTCCGGAAAAATTTATTGTCAATCACTATTTCTCCATCTGTCTAAAAAAAAACAATTCGTGAATTCGTGGCTAACTTTCACGAAACGTTCCTACGGAACGAACCATAATAATCATCATTTCGGGCTAATGACAAGATGTTCCTATGGAACATTTAAATTAGCAGTTTCAAACCATCCTCCCATCCTTCATCTGCAAAATTCTATCACTCATTCTAGCGAGTTCTTCGTTATGGGTTACAATTAAAAAAGTTTGTTGAAATTCATTCCGAAGATTGATAAATAATTGGTGCATTTCATTGGCATTTGCAGAATCCAAATTTCCTGTTGGTTCGTCTGCCATGATAATGGAAGGGTTATTGATTAAAGCCCTTGCAACAGCCACTCTTTGTTGTTCTCCGCCAGATAATTGCCCGGGCTTGTTGTTTAATCTATGACTAAGCCCAAGTTTTTCCAACAATTCTTTGGCTCTTTTTTCTGTAGCAGATTTATTTTTTCCACCAATCCATCCCGGGATACAAACATTTTCCACAGCCGTAAATTCGGGAAGTAAGTGATGAAACTGAAAAATAAAGCCAATATTTTTATTTCGGAATGCTGCTAAATTTTTCCCGGAGAGCTTGTCTACCCGCTCACCATTCAACATAATTTCTCCTGAATCTGCTTTATCTAAAGTGCCCAAAATGTGCAGCAGCGTGCTTTTCCCTGCACCGGATGCGCCAATGATGCTCACAATCTCTCCTTTATGGATATCAATATCCACTCCTTTCAAAACTTGAAGTTCGCCGTAATGCTTAATAATCTGTGTTGCCTTTAACATTGAATAAAAATAGGAATTTTGCCCTCAAAATGTTAATAAATTATTTTTTTGTCAAACATGACTAAAAACACTTTTGGTTATTTCGCAGTAAAAATTACATTTGCAGAAAATAAACCCTTAATACGATGTTCTGGACACTTGAATTAGCCTCACATTTGGAAGACGCTCCTTGGCCTGCTACCAAAGACGAATTGATTGATTACAGCATTCGTAGTGGTGCTCCAATCGAAGTAATTGAAAACTTACAAGAACTGGAAGACGAAGGAGAAATCTATGAAGGTCTTGAAGACATATGGCCTGATTATCCGAGTCAGGATGATTTCTTCTTTAATGAAGATGAATATTAATTTCATGCTGATTTTTCAAAAATGCTACTAAATAAAAAACGTCTCTAATTGAGACGTTTTTCTTTTTTATACATTCAGATTATTTCTTGATTTATTATTTTTCCATTTGTTCAATTACAGCATTGGTAACGCCTGTAAATGAAAATCCTCCATCATGGAAAAGATTTTGCATGGTTACCATTCTTGTCATATCACTGAACATAACCACACAATAGTTAGCGCAATCTTCTGCCGTGGCATTCCCTAACGGACTCATTTTTTCTGCATAGTTAATGAAGCCATCAAATCCTTTCACGCCACTACCAGCCGTTGTTTTGGTTGGAGATTGAGAGATTGTATTTACGCGAACATGCTTTTTAACTCCATAGTGATAACCAAAACTACGCGCTACACTTTCCAATAATGATTTAGCATCAGCCATTTCGTTATAATCAGGAAATACACGTTGAGCTGCGATATAAGACAATGCAATCACACTACCCCAATCATTGATTGCGTCTTTCTTCATGCAACAAGCCAATACACGATGTAAGCTCATCGAAGAAATTTCGAATGTTTTTAAATTATGTGCATAATCGATTTCAGTATAGTGTTTGCCCTTACGAACATTCAAGCTCATTCCAATTGAATGTAGAATAAAATCAAAACCACCACCAAAATGCTCCATAGATTTGGTAATCAAATTTTCAACATCATCACCATTGCTCACATCACAAGCAATTACTGGGGCATTTATTTTTTCAGCCAATTTATTGATTTCACCCATACGCATGGCAACAGGTGCATTGGTCAATACAATTTGTGCTCCTTCTTCATGACATTTAATTGCCGTAATCCAAGCAATTGATTTTTCATCAAGCGCTCCAAAAATGATACCTTTTTTCCCTTTCAATAAATTGTTAGCCATAATGTTATTTTTCTTTGGTAATAAATGAGTTGTAAAAATAAATGTTATTGGGCAAATAGAAAATTAATAAGATGGGCTGGATGGGCTGGATAGTCTGGATACTGGATGCTGGATGCTGGATACTGGATACTGGATAGTCTTCTCAGCAATGTCTCCAGAAAAGGACATTGCGTAAGATTGACAAATGGATAAAGCTGGATACAAGATGCTGGATGGTCTTCTCAGCAATGTCTCCTGTAAGGGACGTTGCGTATGTTTGATAATATTGATAAAGATGGATATTGGATGCTGGATCCTAGATTAATTCAACATCATCTCTCTTGCATTTTCTAAAGCAGCTGCTGTGGGTTTTTCGCCGCTTAACATTTTTGCGATGGCAGTAATTCTTTCATCTTGATTTAGCACCCTTACACCTGTTGCGATTTTATCTCCCACAATTTCTTTATACACAAAATAATGTGTTGTCGCTCTAGCTGCAATTTGAGCCTGATGTGTAATAGCAATCAACTGATGTGCTTGAGACAATTCTTTCATGATGATACCTACTTGTTTAGCAGCTTCACCACTGATCCCCGTATCTATTTCATCAAATATCAATGTTGGCAATGACAACTTTTTTGCCACCAAAGATTTTATGCTTAGCATCAAACGACTTAGTTCTCCACCACTGGCTACTTTTCCTAACGGCTCGAATTTATTACTCTTATTGGCGTCAAATAAAAAGTCGATAGTGTCTGTTCCGTAAACGTTTAATGCTGATGGCGACAATTGCACTTTGATTCTTGCATTGGGCATTCCCACCTGAGTCAACAATTGATTTACATTTTTTGTTAACCCATCAATTTGCTTCGTCCTGTTTTTAGAAATCAATGAAGCTGTTTTTATACAATCATCATAAACTTCTTTTTCCAGAATTTCCAACTTTGTTATTGATGAAGATATATCAGCGTAACCATCCAGTTTGTTTTGCAAATTTTGCATCAACATTAGTAATTGTTGAGTTGTGGTCAACCCATGTTTCTTCAATAATTTATACCCTGAAGAAAGCCTGTCGTTTATGACATTGATTCTTTCACCATCATATTTCACATTGCCTTCAATGCGTTCTAGCTCGTCAGCAATATCTTGAAGTTCAATTAATGAGCTATTTAATCTTTGTGATAATAAAGAAATTTCAGGATGGAAATCATTCAGCGTTTTTAATTTATTGTTCAACGATTTAAGTTGATTGACAATTGGCTGTTCAGTTTGAGTCAACACACCATAAACTGCAGACAATTGCATTTTAATGCTTTCCGCGTTATTTAATAATTTCAACTCTGCATCTATCAATTCCAATTCATTTTCTTTGAGTGCCAATTCTTCAAGTTCGGTGAAAAGAAATTTATTATAATCCAGTTCTTTATTGGCTGTTTCTTGAGCTGCTTTTAATTCTAGCAATTGATGTTTTACAGTTGTGTAGTTTTCAAATTGCTGTTTAAGCTTTGCGAGATGAGATTTATTATCTGCAAGCGCATCCAATACTTCTCTTTGAAAATTCTCAGAATTAATTTCCAAAGTATCAAACTGCTGGTGTAAGTCCACTAAATGAATGCCAAGTTGTTTTACTTGAGAAAGATTTACAGGCGTATCATTGATGAAACTTCTTGATTTGCCATTGGCGTTAATTTCTCTTCTGATTACAATTTCATTTTCATAATCAAGATCATTTTCTAAAAAAAATAATTTCAGCGATTCGGTTTCGTGCAATTTAAATGACCCTTCTATTACACATTTTTTTTGTGTGTCTTGAAGTACACTACTATCAGCTCTTTGCCCCAAAATGAGATTTAAAGCGCCCATCAGAATACTTTTACCGGCTCCTGTTTCACCAGTGATGATATTCAAACCGGATTCAAATTGAATGTCCAGTTCGTTGATGATGGCGTAGTTCTGTATGTGAAGTTTTGAAATCATTTTAAGAAGGCAATTTACAGAAAACTAATTTGTGAGCCGCCGGAAAATCCTCTGAAAATGTAAGTATTTTTCTTGGGTGAGTATAACCACGAATTCACGAATTTTTATTAGGAGGAGATAGTGGGGAGGCAGGAGGCTGGATAGGCTTCTTAGCAATGTCTCCTGTAAGGGACGTTGCTAAGATTGATAAATTGGATAAAGCTGGATAGGCTGGATAGGCTGGATAGGCTGGATACTAGATTCTTGATACTTGATAACCTAAATAAGCAGAATGAAAATAAAAAAAGCTACCTTAAAAGATAGCTTTGTAAATATTATCAATCTATTTTATTATTTCACTTCAACGGCATCATTCAAATCAGCATCAGCTAGTATTCTACCACAGTTTTCGCAAACCATGATTTTTTTGCGCAATTTGATTTCACTTTGCTTTTGTGGAGGAATAGCGTGGAAACAGCCACCGCAACTGTCTCTTTCAACAGGAACTACAGCCAATCCATTGTGATAGTTATTGCGAATACGATCATAACTAGCCAACAAACGTGCATCAGCATGACTTCTTGCTTCAGCAGCAACTTTGTTATAATGTGTTTCTTCTTTTTCTGTTTCGTTGATAATTTTCTCCAACTCACCTTTTTTACCGGAAAGATTGGTTTCTTTTGTTGCAACCGCTTTCTTAGCCAAATCTAATTGACGTGCTTTATCTGCAATTTCTTCAGTAGCATCTTTAATATGTTTTTCGCAAAGCTTTTCTTCGAGCTGTTGCATTTCAATTTCTTTGTTGATAGCTTCAAACTCGCGATTGTTTTTTACATTCTCGCTTTGTTTTTCATATTTGGCAATCAAAGCCAATGCTTCTTTGATGCCTTCTTTTTTCTGTTCGATAAATTCTTGAATACCGTTGATTTCTTCTTCAATGCGTGTTTGACGTGCATGAAGACCTTCGATTTCATCTTCAAGATCTTTTACTTCAATAGGCAATTCGCCTTTTAAAATTTGAATCTCATCCAACTTACTATCTATTTTTTGTAAGCGAACTAGTGAAGACAATTTTTCTTCTACTGAGAATTCTTTTACTGCAGCCATATTATGATTTGTTTTTTCTGTAAGAATGCAACATCCAATCTTTGCTTTTTACGTTGTTATTATTGATTTACAAAATAATGAACAGGATTGGAATTGACCTTAGTTTTAAGGACGGCAAAGGTAGGGAAATTTTGCCTTAAAATATCATATATCAGGTCAATTGTGTATTGCTCACTTTCAAAATGGCCAATATCTGCCAAAATGATCTTTCCGTCAGCATCAAAAAATTCATGGTATTTCACATCAGAAGTGACATAAATATCAGCGCCTGCTGTTATTGCCGCCTGGGTCAAAAAGCTTCCGGCACCACCACAAATGGCAACTTTTTTTACTGCCTTTCCGGTGAAACTTGTATGTTTTATACATTTTTGACCAAACGCATTGCTGAGCATTTTTAAAAAAGAGGCGGCATCCATTTCGTTT
>CALPIT020000168.1 GCA_943323705.2 Streptomyces griseus | reverse complement strand
AATCTGACCTGTAATTTGTCCATTTGTAACTGAAAACATCAGCAACATCACAAAGACAAAAAAAGATATTTTTATTTTATTAGTCAATTCAATTAGCATTTTTTTACTGTGGCAATTCCTGTTTAATGATTTTTAATTCGGAGTTGTCTAAAACATGTTGAAGTAAAAATGATTTGTCACTATCTGTATCAGTGTAATTTACAGCACCGTTCATATTTACATCTGCTTTATAGTAGCCGTTTAAAATATTATTTTCGTTGTTATTTAAATCTGATAATATTGAAGCTCTGTCGTTTGAGAAACCTGAATACCTGATATTGTTATTGCTATTGGAATTTCCACCCCACATCAAACGAATATTGCTTAAAGTTGGATGCGTATCTGTTGTGTAACCATTGCTGGTTCCATAAATTTGGTTGGCTGGCATGCTGCTCAAATCAATGAGATGATTTGAAAACGCACTTGATTTGTTTTCCGACAATGTCATCGCAAATGCAGGATTCAAACTTAATGCTAAATGATTTCTATGTCGAACACTTAAAGAATAATTGCCTTCAGGAATGTAATTAAAGCTTACCGGACTTTTACCATCTGTGTCTACTATTGTGCCATCTTTTTGAATTAACGCACTTCTTGTTGCAAGTACTGAATTGCCAATTGTATTTTGATTTCTTATTTCAAGGAAAACCCAGTCAACAATATTGTTGCTATCATTTGATTGGTCTGTAAGCACTGAATTATCTATGCTTTCTAAAAACGGGTGTTGAATATGCTGGAAATGGGTAGCATAAGTTGGAGTGGAATAGGGGTCAGATAGTGGAAGGTATTGAATAGGTCTTCTTAATTTGTCGTCCATTAATCCTATTAAGTTATTGTATGCACCTTGTAAATAGGCTCTGCTGCCAAGGAATACAAAATTATTCATACCGAAAACAATTCCTTGCGAGCTACTTACAGGAACGGTTAAACGATGATTAGTTGCGTTTGAGTTACTATTGGCTGAACTCCAATTGTTGCCGTTAAAAAAATACGCCTGTATACTATCGGAGTTGCCATTTACATCTGTGTCGTTATTGTATTGAGCTGTTACTTCTAAATTCCCATTGATACCTGTTTGATCGACAGACCAATAGTTTTTTAGATAATCTACAATATGTAAAGGCTTATCTGAATAACTCGAGTCAACAGATTTTATTGCAACACTCGCATTGGTATAAGCTGCGGATGTATTTAAATAGATGGGTCGGTAATTGCTATTTCCAACGGGTATTTCAAAGTCGTTCAAATTGTTGTTGATGTATTTAAAGACTTTACCGATACCATTCGTATTTATGTAATTCAAAGCACCGCCTCCAGTTATATTGGCAGCTTCAGAAAAAATGAAATCATTATTATTGATATTTATCTTTCCATTTGTGAATTGCAAAAGACTATCAATTTTAATGTTAGATGCAAGATTGATACCCGTATTATTATTGATTTCTAAATTGGAAATCGTATTTCCTGATAAATTGAATTCTTGAACAGTTGTTCCGTTTAATAATACTTTACCATTGCCCAAAATAGGTTGATTGGATTGAAAATCACCTGCAATACCAATAGAAGTGCCATTTGCAATGTGAATTGGAATGGATTGGATGTTTACTTGTGCAGTTAATGCAAAGGAGGTAAGCATAAAACACAAACAGTAAATTATTCTTCCAATCATTAGTTTTTGGGTTGGTGATATACTTTTTAAAGTTAAATTATTTCTCTTGGTTATTTTGTTTTTTCATAGCTTATTTCAATTAATGAAACTGGTGATTATTGTCATGAAACCCATTACATTTCAATGTTACTTTCATTAGAAATGATAAATTATGAAAAACAAATCAGGAATGGTGTTTAACATCAGCAAGTTAACTCAATTGAAGTGGGTGGTTGTGTTTAGAGCTATTTTGGGGCTTTCTCTTTTTCTAAAAGGAATTCAGTTTATTCAAGATAAATCAGTAATCAGAAAAGTCTTTACCGAATCATTAATTTTACAGGAATATTTTTGGCTACAAACTGTAATTCCATGGTTAAATATACTATGCGGATTTTTTATAGTCATTGGTTTATATACTAGGCTTATGGCTATTATTCAGATCCCGATAATTATAGGCGCAATAGTTTTTGTGAATTCAAAGCATGGTGCATTTGAAGGAGAATCCGACCTAGCGCTAAGCATAGTGATTTTGGTTTTATTACTGTTTTTTCTTTTTGTTGGTGGTGGCAATTTCACTTGGGATCAAGTTCTCAAAAAAGAAAATAAGTCTAATGTTGAGTTATGATATCATAGTATATTTAGTATGTCTGAAATCTTTTCAAACTGTCTGAAATTCTTGTGTTCGATGTGGTAATCAATTTTTTCATGTGCCCATGTTGTATGAAAAGGGATATGTATGGCATGTCCACCCAATTCCAAGACGGGCAAAATATCTGATTTTAAAGAATTGCCTACCATCAAAAATTCATCTGCTTTAATATCTAAATGCTTGAGTAATTTTAGATATTCAGTATCTTTTTTCTCACTCATAACTTCTATATGATGAAAATAATTTTCTAATCCAGAACGTGTTAATTTCCCCTCTTGATCTAACAAATCTCCTTTTGTAGCAACTACCAGACGGTATTTGCCTTTTAATGCTTGTAATACGGATTCTATCCCATCAAAAACTTCAACCGGTTTTTGTAAAAGCTCCTTACCGAATTCAATGGTCTTATCAATAACAGCAATGGGTAGGGTGTGTCCAGATATCGCAATAGCTGTTTCGATCATACTTAATGTATAACCTTTTACACCATAACCATAAAGAGGTAGATTTTTAATTTCTGTTTTGAATAACTCTTGTGAAATCGAATGATGTGTTGCATAGTCTTCCAACAATCCGCAAAACTTTTTTTCAATTTGTTCGAAATAAGGCTCGTTCAACCAAAGTGTATCATCAGCATCAAATGCAACTACTTTAACTCCTTTCAATAAATTTTCTTCCATCATAAAAATAGGGGGGGATGTTTATATTTTTTATTCAGCAAACTTAAGGATATAAAAAAACTCTCCATTTTTTATGGAGAGTTTTTTTATAAGTTTTTTTAAAACTATGGTTTTACAACCACTTTTCCGGCCCCAAGTTGGTTACCGTAATTATCTCTTAATACAGCCATATAAACGCCTGAAGAAGCATTCTTAAGGTCTACGTTAAGAAGATTATAACCTTGAATCATGTTGTATGATTTTTCAAAAACTCTTGCGCCTTTGCTGTCAAATATTGTAAGTATATTTTTGTTTGACAATACACTGTTGCTGTTCAATTCTATGTGATAGAATGAAACAATAAAGTTTCCGTTGTTTGGATTTGGATAGATGAACATTGTAGATGTTGCAGAATCTTTCACCACAATTTGGTTTGATGTTCTGTTGCAATATCCACTTGCATCTGCAGCTTCAACTGTATAAGAACCAATGTTTAGTACATCTACTACAAGTGTGTTTGAAGTATTCGGAATGATTACTCCATTTTTTCTCCAGATGTAAACAAATCCAGTACTTGGTGTAACTGATGCTTGTAAGGTAACAGTTCTGCCAGGTAATAAAGATACGTTAGCAGGTGTTGCTGTTAATGTCACTACAGGAAGAGGATTTGCAGTAACACTAACACTTGACGTATTAGCACAACCGTTAGCTAAAGTACCTGTTACGGTATAAGTATTTACTAAAGAAGCTCCTGGGTTTGCAGAACTTACAGTAGGATTAACGGTTACAGAAGCGCCAGTTAAATTTCCTGGAGTCCAGCTATAAGTAGTAGCACCTGTTGCAGTTAAAGTTACAGGTGTTCCTGAACAAACAGATTGAGTACTTGCACTAGAAGCAACAGTTGGTGCAGCATTTACTACTAATGCAGCTTCGTTAGAATTTAAAGAACCAGGGCATCCGCCAGTTGTAACAGTAGCGATTACTCTGTATCTGTTTCCATTAGCTGTAGTACCAACTGAATTGATAGAATAACTTGCACTTGTTGCACCTGAAATGTCTGTCCATGATGTTCCACCATCAGTACTTACTTGCCACTGATAAGTAACGCCGTTTCCAGTTGCTGAAGAATTGAAAGTAGCATTATTGCCTGCACACAAAGTAACATTTGAAGGTTGTGTGGTGATTGCAGTCGCAACGTTTACAGATAAAGTCGCAGCATCTGTATTTATAAGTCCACACTGTGTAGTGATTACAGCTCTGTATTGATTGTTGTTAGCAGTTAAAGCTACTGCACTAATAGTGTATGTAGTTGAGTTAGCACCAGCAATGTCAGTCCATGTAGTTCCGCCATTAGTACTTACTTGCCATTGGTAGTTTACACCAACAGTTGATGAAGCTGTAGTGAAAGTAGCATCTGTTCCAACACATGAACTAACATTTGTTGGTTGAGCAGATACTGTTGGAGGTGCTGAAGAAGCAACAACAAAAGCAATAGTGCTAGTTTGAGAAATAGCACCTGCAGTACCTGTTACAGTTATGTTATATGTACCTGGAGTAAGTGATGCTGTGTTGTCTAATACAACTGTTGTAGTATTACCTGGTGTTAATGGATTGGTTCCAAAAGTTACGGTAGTTCCTGCTGGGTTTCCACTAGCTGTCAAGTCGATAGGAGTAGAGAAGCCGCCAGTTGTAGTGGTTGCTAAGCTAGCCGTAGCACTAGAACTTGAACCACAAGCAATATTCGCACCAGCTGATGGAGAGAAACTAAATCCTATAGCAGGTGCAGTGATTGCGAAATTAGCATTATTGATATCAAAGAAAATATTGCCAACAGCTTCAACTTTAATACGTGCAGTTGTAGTTACGTTGTTTGGAACTGTAATAGTTTCAGTACCATCATTTGGTGTATTATCAACAATAACTACCGGCCATGTGAAGCCGCCATCTGTAGAAAGTGAAATTTTTACATTAGCGCAACTAACCGGTGCTTGGTCTGAACCGTTTACAGTCCAGATTACAGTTTGTGGTGTACCTGCTTGCCATGTAATACCTGCAGCATTTGGAGTAGAAACTGCGAAAGGACCAGCAGTTCCGTTAACTGTTACAGTCATATCAGTAAATGCAGTTTGACCTACTTTAACTGGGGCTGTAGAGCTGTAAGGACTGTTGTCTCTTACGGTTAATCTGAAATTTAAATTTCTAGCAACTGAGCTCAAATATTCAATATTTGCAATAGCATCGCCACCGGGAAAAGGTCCTGTAAATAATTGTCCGGCAAGAATTCTATCTAATCTAGGACAAATACGTGTTGGAGATGTTGTAGCAGGGAATGAAAGCCAAGTTGGTCCAGATGCTTTTGTAGCAGTAGCTACGCTTCCAGTACCAGTTTGATTAGCTGCGGCATTGTCATTTTGTTCCCAGCAATAAGTAATAGCATCGCCATCAGCATCTGTTGCAGATCCTGTTAAAGCAAATGGTGTACTTTTTGGAATGATATAGTTGCCAACTGCAGCTACAACTGGAGTTGCATTTACTCCGGCTAAGCTGGTTGTGATTGGGCAAGTTTTTGTAGTAAAGTTAGACTGAATTTGAGCAATTGAAGCTTGATGGAAAATAGAAATAGAATGAGGAGCAACGTCTTGGCTGGTAATGCCAGCATATCCCATGATT
>CALPIT020000167.1 GCA_943323705.2 Streptomyces griseus | reverse complement strand
GTATATACAGCAATGATTTGATAAGAGGTGCCTTGCATTTTTCAACAGGAAGTTCAATTTTAGATTTAATCATCATCGGTGCTTTAATTGCTTTTTCCGGTATTTTAGGAAACATGACTGGTTACTGGTTTGGAAAAAAAAGCGGTCCTTATTTATTTGAAAGAAAAGATTCTTTGCTTTTTAAAAAGAAATACCTCTTCCAAGCTAAAGAGTTTTATGACAAACATGGCGCAGGAACAATAATCATCGCCAGATTTATTCCTATTGTAAGAACCTTCGCTCCGATTGTTGCTGGAATTGTTCAAATGGATAACAAGAAATTTTCGTTTTATAATATAGTCGGATCGATTGCATGGGTATTTAGTATGTTAATCGGCGGACATTACCTGCAACGATTTATTTTAAGTTCATTTGGTTTTGATTTGAAAAAGCATCTGGAAGTGATTGTAATTGGAATTGTATTGATAACAACGATTCCGGTGTTATTGAAAATGTTTGGGAGGAAGAAGGGGAAAACTGGATAGGCTAGATAGGCTGGATCCTTCATTCTCAGCAATGTCTCCTGAAAGGGACGTTGCGTTTGATGGTTTGGATACTAGATGCTGGATTCTAAATGCCTGATTCCAAATACCAGATGGCGCATCATTCCGTAGGAGTGTTACTATTTTAAAACGAGATACATGATTTAGAAAGAAACTCCGTAGGAGTGATACTTTGTGTTTCTTTGAGCATTGGCGCCTTAGTGTCAAAAAAATGAAATAAATAAAATACATGAACAAATTGTCATCCCCTTTTAAAAATCCCGTTCACTTTGTAATTCTTGTAGCGTCACTAGGTTATTTTGTAGATATCTATGATTTGTTGTTGTTTGGTATTATCAGAATACCAAGTTTAAAATCATTGGGGCTATCAGGTGATGAATTGATGTTGAATGGCGAAACCATTTTGAAATGGCAAATGTTTGGGTTACTGATAGGAGGAATTGTTTGGGGTGTTATGGGTGACAAAAAAGGTAGACTTAGCGTTTTGTTTGGTTCCATATTATTATATTCCTTGGCTAATATTGCTAATGGTTTCGTGCAAACAGTTGATCAATACAAATGGGTAAGATTTATAGCAGGTATAGGGCTTGCGGGTGAATTAGGCGCCGGTATTACTTTAGTTGCAGAAATGGTTTCCAAAGAAAAAAGAGGTATTGCCACTTCAATTGTTGCAGGAATTGGATTGAGTGGTGCTGTTTTTGCATTTTTTATTAAACAAAATTTCGAATGGAGGATTTGTTACTTTATTGGAGGAGGTATGGGTTTTTTATTGTTGCTGTTAAGATTGTCGGTATATGAATCTGGTATTTTTGAAACAGTTAAAGCGACAGATATTCAGCGGGGTAATTTCTTTTTGTTGTTCACCAAAAAAGAACGATTCAAAAGGTATATGAACAACATTTTAATTGGACTTCCAACCTGGTTAATCATCGGCGTATTGGTTACTTTTTCGAATGAATTTGGTAAGCAAATGGGTATTACAGAAGCAATAGATCCCGGGAAATCAATAATGTTTGCTTATGTGATGATTTCTATTGGTGACTTGTCTGTTGGTTTCATCAGCAATTGGTTGAAGAGCAGAAAAAAAGCGTTGTATTTGTTTTTCGGCATCACCATTTTTTTTATCATACTTTATTTCACTGCATTATGGAATGGAACAGCTACTGGTATGTATATCGTTTGCGGCGGGCTAGGATTAGGAACTGGTTATTGGGCAATTTTTGTTACTATGGGCGCTGAAGAATTTGGGACTAATCTTCGAGCAACCGCAGCTACTACTATTCCTAATATGGTGAGAGGACTTTTAGCTGTTTTCATTTTGCCATTATTTGAATTTCTCAGACATTATTTTTCTTATCTCAACGCAGGGTTGATAACAAGTGTTATAATTATGTTGATTGGTATCATCGCACTTGTAAATATTAAAGAAACTTTTGGAAAGGAATTGGATTTTGTGGAGGAGTAGTCGCTACGCTGGTTTAAGGTTTAAAACGCTACGCTGGTTTAAGGGTTTAAATCGCTTCGCTGTTTTAAGGTTTAAAACGCTACGCTGGTTTAATAGTTCAAGTCGCTATGCTGGTTTAAGGTTTAAAACGCTACGCTGGTTGCATGGTTTAAAACGCTTTGCCGGTTTAAAGGATAATTCGCTTCGATGGTAGAATGGTGTTCTTCTCTACGGTAAACCCTTAAACCCTTAAACCATCGTTCCCTTCACAATAAACACCGGTATATCTAACTCATGCCTTACCTTATCAATCGTGGTACCATAAATAAAATCTTTGAACCCTTTGTGACCATGAGCGCCAATGACTAGCATATCGGCCTCTTCTTCTTTAATGATTCTGATCAATTCTTTTGATCTCTCCTTGAACCCAAGCACACCTTTTACTTTGTATCCTTTCTCTTGCATTTGTTTAACGATTAAGGATAGACGCTCTCTGTCTTTATCGGTTTCGTAATCTGCGGTAATGTCTCCATGTAGTTTTGCTGCCGGACTTTCAACAATATGTATTAAAATAAATTCTTTGTTATTGCCAGCTTGGCTAATGGCCCCTGCAATTAATTTGAAATCATTATCGCTGAAATCAAGTGCCACAGCAATTTTATTGTATTCTGGAATGTGGAATTCATTACTTGGTATTACTTCAGGATGCATTTCAATAGATGCTGCCAAATGATTTTTCTTTAAAATAGGAAATAATAAAATGTAAATTAAAAGTGAGGTAAATGCAAGTAAAGCTATAATTACAAGCGATTTTATGATTATTGAATTGGTGATTGAAAAGTATGAAACTGTTTCATCAAAAAGCAATTTGCCATTTAGGAAAATAAGTAAAGCTGCGATTGACCATCCAATAATTTGAACCCAAGGTTTTATTGCAAATTCTTTCATTGTTTTTTTATCGCTCACAAAATGGATAAGTGGTATAATCGCAAAACCTAATTGCACACTCAGAATAACTTGGCTAAAAATTAGTAGGCTGTCGATGTCTTCTTCTCCAGTAATGGCAATGAAAATAATGGCAGGAATAATTGCAATTAATCTTGTGATTAGTCTTCTTAATATTGGATTGATACGAAGACTGAGATAGCCTTCCATCACAATTTGACCTGACAAAGTACCTGTTATAGTTGAACTCTGACCTGATGCTATCAATGCAATAGCAAAAAGGGTAGAAGCAAAATTATTGCCAAGAACTGGAGATAGCAACTCATGTGCTTTTTTTATTTCACCTACATCAGTTCTACCTGTCTGGAAAAAAACGGTAGCAGCAAGGATAAGTATTGCAGCGTTAATAAGAAATGCTGCATTTAATGCGATAGTGCTATCAATAACACTCCACTTTAATGCTTCTTTGATTCCTTTATTATCTCTTTTGATTTTTCGGGTTTGAATTAAAGAAGAATGTAGATACAGATTATGTGGCATCACAGTTGCCCCAATCATACCGATAGCAATGTATAAAGCAGTTTCTTTTGGCAACTTTCCTAGAATGCCTTCTTGGTGATAAAGCGTTGATGCATCGGGTAACGAAGGCATAAATCCTTTTAATATAGCATGTATAGGCGGTTGTGCAATGATGATATTAATCAGAAAAGAAAATGCGATGATACCAATCAGCATAATAATAAATGCTTCAATTTTCCTTATCCCTAATCGCTGTAAGTAAAGAAGTAAAAATGTGTCCAATACCGTTATGCTTACTCCGATTAATAATGGTAATCCGAAAAGCAATTGCAATCCAATTGCCATACCTAGTACTTCAGCAAGATCTGTGGCAGCGATAGCAATTTCGGCAAGAATCCAAAGCGTGAAATTGATTTTCTTCGGGTATGATTCTCTGTTAGCTTGCGCAAGATCCCTACCTCTTACAATGCCCAATCTGGCGCTGAAGCTCTGTAATACAATAGCCATAAGGTTGCTGGCCAATAAAACCCAAATTAATGTAAAGCCATATTTACTCCCACCTGCCAAATCAGTAGCCCAATTGCCTGGATCCATATAACCCACACTTACTAAATACGCAGGACCAATAAATGAAAATATTTTCTTCCAGCCCGGTTTTTTATTCGTTGTATCAATCGACTCATGAATCTCTCCCAGTGATTTATTATTATGTGGCAATGCTGGCATGTGATTTTTGAAATGATTTGCACAAATCTAATCCTTATTCAATTAAATTTCTATGCAATCATTTGTTTGTAACTTTTACACTTTTGTTAATTTAATATGTAAAAAATACACATTTAATTAAAAAAAATCGATTTATATTGCAGTCTTAAAAAAGCAACGAATGGACTTTAAAAATTACAAAATTCCTTATCCTGTAGCCAGTGAGTACAAAAAACCTATTTCTTACTTCTCCATGGAGTTCGCAGTACATCAGCCTCTAAAAATTTATAGTGGTGGTCTTGGTTATTTAAGTGGTTCTCATTTAAGAAGCGCTTATGAACTAAGACAAAACCTAATTGGTATTGGTATTTTATGGAAATACGGCTATTACGATCAGTCTAGAAATCAAGACCAAACTTTACAAATTCAATGGAACGAAAAGCTGTATAGCTATTTAGAAGATACAGGCATCAAATTTCAAATAGAAATACATGGGCATCCTGTTTGGGTTAAAGCATGGTATTTAAATCCTGAAACCTTCAAATCTGCACCTCTTTTTTTATTGAGTACAGATGTTCCTGAAAATGATTATATCTCTCAAACCATTTCTCATCGTTTGTATGATGCGAATGTGGCTACCAAGGTGGCACAGTTTATTTTGTTAGGTGTTGGTGGTGCCAAGTTGATTGATGAGTTAAATTTCAAGCCAGAATTATATCATTTGAATGAAGCTCATGCGGTAAGTGCTGCTTTCTATCTGCATAAAAAATATGGCAGTATGGAAGAAGTAAAAAAGAGAATGGTGTTTACTACACACACACCTGAAGAAGCAGGTAATGAAAAACACGATTTGCATCTCTGCGAAAAAATGGGATATTTCTGTGGGATGCCACTGGATCAAGTAAGAGAGATTGCAGGAACCTCAGATGATAAATTTAACCATTCACTTGCAGCATTACGTTATGCCAAATTATCAAATGGCGTAAGCCAGCTTCATGGAGAGGTAAGTCGTTTGATGTGGGAAAAGTATGATGGAATTTGTGAAATTACTGCCATCACCAATGCGCAAAACTGGCAGTATTGGGCAGATAAACAATTGTATAAATTCATGGAAAATAAAGATGAGCCTGGTTTTCAAGACAGAAAGCGTCATCTTAAAAAAAGAGCCATGGAAATTGTTGCTGATCAAACCGGCAAGTTGCTGAATCCTGATGTATTTACTATCGTTTGGGCAAGAAGGTTTGCAGGATATAAAAGAGCTGAATTGCTGACAAGAGACCAAGAACGTTTCAAAGCTTTAATGAGTAACACCAAATATCCTGTTCAATTTGTTTGGGCTGGAAAACCTTATCCTTTGGATTATCCAGCTATCAGTGATTTTAATTTTCTCGTAAATCTAAGCAAGGAATTTAAAAATGTAGCTGTTTGTATAGGCTACGAATTGTCACTCAGTAAAAGATTAAAACAAGTTTCTGACGTTTGGTTAAATAATCCTCGTGTACCCAGAGAGGCTAGTGGTAC
>CALPIT020000166.1 GCA_943323705.2 Streptomyces griseus | reverse complement strand
TGGAAGGCATACACAGTCGTACTGATTTTGATTTAAGTCAGCACGCCAAATTCAGCAAAAAGAAAATTCAATATTTCGATAACGATTTGAATGCTGAAGGAAAACCTTACGGTAACTACACTCCTTTTGTTGTAGAAACTTCAGTTGGACTTGATCGTCTATTCTTGACTGTTATATCACTGGCTTATCAAGAAGAAAAGTGGACCAAAGAAGATGGAACAGAAGACAGTCGTGTGGTAATGAAAATTCCTGCAAAGATTGCTCCTACCAAATTGGCTATTCTTCCTTTGTTGAAAAAAGATGGTTTGCCAGAAATCGCGACGGCATTGTTGAATGAATGTAAACCTCATTTCCATTGTTTCTACGAAGAGAAAGATGCTATCGGCAAACGTTACAGAAGAATGGATGCGATTGGTACTCCTTTCTGTGTAACCATCGATCATCAAACCAAAGAAGACAATACTGTTACCATCAGATACAGAGATACGATGACTCAGGAGAGAATTCCGATTAGTGAAGTGAGGAATATGGTGGGGAAAGCGTGTGAGTGATGCTGGATGCTGGATACTGGATACTGGATACTAGATGCTAGATGCTGGATACTGGATGCTAGATACTGGATGCTGGATGGCTTCAACTTCTAAGGAGTGTCACTATTCCAACGAGAAGTTTCGTAAAGAACAGAACCCCTTAGGGGTGACACTAAGGAATAGGAAATTAGGAATTGGGAATTAGGAAAAAGGAAGTGGCAGATAGAACAAAAACTTTGTGAATCTTTGTGTTTTAGTGCCTTTGTGGCAAAAAATAAAAATCATTTAAAATGAAAAAAATCATCATCATTTGCATTTTATCATTCGCATGTAATGTCAACCTCAATGCTCAAAAAGTATTTTCTGTTGATTATGCTTCTCAAGCTGATGTGAAAGTATTTGTAGTAAAATATGAAAGCCAGGCGGACTTGAAAGTATTTAAAGTTAAATACCAAAGCCAAGCTGATAAGAATGAAGGCAAATGGTTTTTCACAGATTATGCTTCTCAAGCCGATAAAAAAATATTCTTTGTAGATTATGAGAGCCAAGCTGATTTGAAAATCTATTTTGTTGATTACGAAAGCAGAGCGGGCTGGAATAAATCAAGCAAAAAAGCTATTATGTATTAATATTCATTTTTTAAAATTCTATTATGAAAAAATCTCTTTCATTTTGTTTTTTCTTTTTATTGACTTTCATTACAGTAGAAAACATTTGGGCACAGTCAAACGCTTCATTCATCAGCGTTACCCCTTCAATCAGATATCAATATATCGGCACTTATGATGTCAATAAGCTGAACAACATTTTAAATAAAGAAGTTCCTGAAATTATTGAATCAAAAGAAACATACTCAGCCGCAAAAAATGCTGTAAAACTTTACAGAGTTGAATATAACTCTGTAGTTCCTGAACAAAACAACAGACCAACAATAGCTTCGGGTCTTATCGCAATTCCGGTTACCGGCGCCAAATCTATGCCTTTGGTTTCTTATCAACACGGCACCATTTATGGCAACATGGGTGTTCCCTCAACTATCGATAAATCCTGGGAAACCCAATTCATGATTGCACAATTTGCTGGTCAGGGTTATGTAGTCATCGGACCAGATTATTTCGGTTTGGGTAGTTCAAAAGAAAAAGATTCATACATCGTTGTCAACAGTCAAGTGCAGGCATCGTTCGACATGTATGAAGCCGCTAAAATTATCTTGGCAAAAGAAAACATCAGCATCACCGATTTCTTCATCACCGGTTGGTCGCAGGGCGGCGTGATTACCATGGCGTTTCTTGAAAAATTGGAAGCTTCTGGTATAAAAGTAAAAGCTGCGGGTACAGCTGCTGCACAATGTGATGGATTTGTTATGACCAACGGATTTCTTTCTCATCCAAGAAAAATTGATGCGCCATGGGTAACTACAATGTTTATTCTTACAGCATTTGCTTTTGAAGAATATTATCAGATTCCTGGTTTGGCTAAAGGCGTATTTACTGATGAACAATATAGCATAGCTAAAAGGATTTATATGAAAGATACAACAGTTGAGTATAAAGACTTTCCAATAGATCTGCATAAATTGATTCGACCCGAATATTTCGATCCTGCTTATTACAAACAATCAGCTTATGGTAAACTGGTTTCTGAGATGCATCCTTATCGCTGGGATGTGAAAACACCAGTACGTATGTATTATGGTGACATTGATGAATGTCTGACAATAGGCTTGGCAAGAACTCCATACAACTGGCAGAAAGCTATGGGAAACGACAAAGTGGAAGCTTTTTCTGCAGGCGCCGATGCCACTCACAGAATTACTTATGGAAGAGCCGTTCCTCAATGGAAACAATGGTTTGATGAATTGCAAATAAAAAAATAAGTCAGATAATCTTACTATCCATACAATTCAATATGGATGTCTTTTTTATCATAACCCAATCCGATAATTTTATTTTTAGCATCATCAATCATTTCTTTCCAACCGCATAAATAAAAATTTGCTGGGGCATGTTGTGTGATGATTTCCAAGTAAACATCATGCACATAACCTGTTTTTCCTTCCCAAGTTTCTCTTGACAATGTGGGGATATAAATAAAATCTCTCATCTCCTTTTGTAGTGCATTAAGCTCCTCAAAATACATAAGGTTATTTTTATTTCTGCAGCCGTAAATGAGATAGATTTTTTGATGTGGTATTTGATGATTAAAAATATGTTGCACCATACTCCTGAAAGGTGCAATTCCAGTGCCCGTACAAATCAAAAACAAATCTTTTTCCAATGGCTGTTGTAAAACAAAAACACCTTGTGGACCTCTTAAGGTAAGTTCACTGCCAACTTTAATTTCGTTAAATAAATATGGCGTTCCCAAACCTTGAGGGTTGAGTACAATCAATAATTCAATAACATTGGTTCTATCAGGCCTTGAAGCAATTGAATAACTTCTCCATCTTTTATTTGATTTTTCATGAATGGGCAAATCAAGTGTAATGAACTGTCCGGGAGTAAATTCAAATGACGAAATTTCAGGTATTTCAATATAGAACCGGCGTGTATCCGGTGTTTCATTTTCAATTTTAATGACAATTCCTTTTCTCCAGGGTTGCAGAGCCATATCAATTATTTTCAGTAAGGTACAAAATGTAGAAATAATATAGACTATTCTGATTGTGAATTATCTTTGCCCCCATTATAAATCGGGTGAATGAATTTGGATGTGTTGTTGGATGTGTACAAAAATGATCCCCGCTGTTTTCAGATAGCGAACAGGATAACTATGTCTAAGCCTCAGCATTTGCACCTGCAAGGACTTCAGGGGAGTGCTTTTGATTTCTTACTCGCTGCCGTCCATAGTCATGAAATCTTATCTCAAACCAATCACCTAGTCATTCTAAGAGATGCTGAAGAAGCCGCTTATTTTCAAAATACAGTTGAAAATATTACTAACGCTCTTGATGTTTTTTATTTCCCTTCTTCTTTTAAAAACAATAAAAACTATCAGCTTTTAAACAGCAGTCATGTGATGCTTCGTACAGAAGCCTTAACAAAAATTGCAGGTGGCGGTAATAAGAAAATTATTGTTTCTTATCCTGAAGCTGTTTTCGAAAAAGTGGTATTGTCGAAAACATTGTCAGAAAATATCATCAGCATCAAACAAGCAGATGTACTAGATATAAATGGGATGCTGCAAAAATTTGTAGGACATGGTTTTGTGAGAACTGATTTTGTTTACGAACCCGGACAGTTTGCGGTTAGAGGTGGCATTATTGATATTTATTCTTTTGGAAATGAAAAGCCTTATAGATTGGAGTTGTTTGGAAACGAAGTGGATAGCATTCGCATCTTCGATCCTGAAACACAATTGAGTGAAAGAAAATTATTGCAGGTAAATATCATCCCCAATGTAGAAACACAATTTGAAACTGGTGAAAAAGTTTCATTAATAGAATTCTTGCCTGAAAATACAGTCATTTGGCTTCGTGACTGGAATTTTATAAAAGATAGAATTGAACAAGAATCAGAAAATCTTTCTTTGTTTTTAGAACATATAAAAACCAATCAACCAGTTGAAGAAAATACAGATGAATTGGCAAGTATCAACATCAAAAATGCAGTCACCACTGATGACTTTACAACAATAGCTAATTTAGAAAGAGAACTTTCTGAAAAACATCTGGTTGAAATTGGAAACAAAACTGCTTTCAAAAATAACAATACTCCTATTGAACATATTGAATTTAAAACAGAAGCCCAGCCTGCATTCAATCGCCAGTTTGATTTACTGATTAAAAACTTACAGGAATTCGAAAAGGCTAAATACAATATTTTCATTTTTGCTGAAAATCCAAAACAACTGGAACGGCTTCATGTTATTTTTACTGATTTGAAAGCAGAGATACAGGTCACTCCTATTCCGGTTTCTATCCATGAAGGCTTTTTTGATAAGGACAACAAAGTAGTTTGTTACACTGACCATCAAGTTTTTCAACGGTATCACAAATACAAAGTAAAACAGGCTTTCAGTAAAAACAAAGCGCTTACTTTAAAAACACTTCGCGAATTACAACCCGGAGATTATGTTTCACATATCGATCATGGCGTTGGTGTATATAGTGGCTTACAAAAAATAGAAGCAAACGGGCGTCTACAGGAAGCTGTTAGAATACAATATAAAGATGGAGATTTGTTGTATGTCAACATTTCATCACTTCACAAAATCAGCAAATACAGCGGTAAAGAAGGCTCTATTCCCAAGATGAATAAACTGGGAAGCGATGTATGGGCCAAGCTGAAAGAGAAAACAAAAAAGCAAGTAAAAGATATTGCGACAGACCTAATTCAATTGTATGCACAGCGAAAAAGTCAGCAAGGATTTTCTCATTCGCCTGACAATTACATGCAAACCGAATTAGAGGCAAGTTTCATTTACGAAGACACACCTGATCAGGCAAAAGCTTCTGAAGATGTAAAACGCGACATGGAAAAAGATTCTCCAATGGACCGTTTGGTTTGTGGTGATGTAGGTTTTGGCAAAACGGAAGTAGCGGTAAGAGCTGCATTCAAATCATGCTGCGATGGGAAACAAGCTGCCATTCTCGTTCCCACTACCATTTTAGCTTATCAGCATTATAAAACCTTCAAAGAAAGGTTGAAAGATTTTCCAGTGACGGTTGATTTCATAAACAGATTCAAATCTTCAAAAGAGAAAAAAGAAACTTTAAAGAAACTCGAGGAAGGAAAAATAGATGTGATTATTGGAACGCATGCGATTCTAAGTAAAGATGTAAAGTTTAAAGATTTGGGTGTGATGATTATTGATGAAGAACAGAAATTTGGTGTGAGTGCCAAAGAAAAATTAAAGCAAATCAGAACAACTGTTGATTCGCTTACACTAACGGCTACGCCTATACCAAGAACCTTACAGTTCAGTTTGATGGGAGCAAGAGATTTGAGCATCATCAACACACCTCCACCCAATCGTCAACCTATTCAAACGGAAGTAACTGTTTTCAATGAAGATAACATCCGAGATATTATTTATTACGAAACGGAAAGAGGCGGACAGGTTTTCTTCATTCACAACAGAGTGAACGGATTGGCAGAAATGAAAAGTTTCATTCAGGGATTATGTCCGGATATCAGCATCGCCTTTGCACACGGTCAAATGGAAGGTGATCAGC
>CALPIT020000165.1 GCA_943323705.2 Streptomyces griseus | reverse complement strand
TTTTTAGATCAGTTTTATCCTCCTACGACGCACCAAGGGCTTTATAAATATTGGTTAAATACCTATAATAATATTAAAAATACAAATACAGTATTGAATGCTGCTGGTGCAAATTATAATCCAACATCTGGAATTATTGAATATGAGCCCGTGACAATTGATGTTACAGCTGATCAATGTAAAAGTATTGCTGCAGAAGCCTCTTTCATTAGAGCCTATCACTATTTTAATTTAGTGCGTTTGTACGGTGGTGTATTTTTAATTGATGAACCAATTACTCCCGAACAAGCCAAAACAATCAACCGTTCTTCTGTTGCTGATATTTACAAATTAATTGAAGCCGATTTAAAAAATACTATTGCTAATGGAAATAGTGCATCTTATTCTGCAAGTTCACTTGATTTAGGACGTGCTAATGTATGGGCAGCAAAAGCATTATTAGCAAAAGTTTACCTAACACTTGGAAGACAACCTGAAGCTTCAACCTTGTTAGATAGTATTATTGCCTCTGGAGGATATAGTTTACAATCAAATTATGGAAGCGTTTTCTCTATAAATAATGAAATGAATTCCGAAATTCTATTTGCTATTCGATTTAAAGGCGGTGGATTAGGAATGGGAAATCCACTTCCTAATTTATTTGCACCTACTAATACTGGAAATGCAGTTATTAATGGTGATGGTAAAGGTTATAATACTCCAACTTCTGAATTACTTAATCAATTTACCGCTTCTGCAACAGTAGTTGATAAAAGACGTGAATTTAATATTGGAGAATTTGCAGCATATCCAAGAAAAACAATTGCAGCTACTACAAATACAAAATTTTTAGTATTAGAAAGTTATAATAATATTAAAGTTGGTCAATTTGTTAGTGGATTAGGAATAACGAATGGAGGCGATAACAAAGTGAAGGAATTGATGCGTGATGCAAATGGAGTAATTACATCTGTAAGAATTACATCTAACGTAACTGTTGCTAATAATACAACCCTTAGTTTTTATACTTCTGTTTATCCAAACAAATACATGTCTACTACCGTGATAGCTTTTGATGCTGAAAATGATGTTCCAGTTATTAGATACGCAGATGTTTTATTAATGAAAGCAGAGGCAGACGGTAATATTGGAAGTAGTCTGGGTTTTATTAATGCAATTCGTACACGTGCGGGTCTCCCCCTACTAACTTCAACAGCTGTGAACACTCCAGATAAGTTCGAGAAGGCATTGTCACTTGAAAGAAAATTAGAATTTGCATTTGAAAATCAACGTTGGTTTGACTTGCTTCGATTTAATACTACTTTTCAAAATGCAGCAAATAAGGCTGAAGGAGTTATGGACACTCATTTTTCTACTTTATATGCATCTGTTTATTTTAAATTCAGTGTTTTGCCTATTACACTAGCCGAACTTCAATCAAATGCTAACGAGAACCGTTTCTTATTGCCGATTCCTCAATATGAGATTGATACGAATTCGTTTTTAACGATTCCTCAAAATCTAGGTTACAACAATTAAGTAAAAAAGCAGTGATTATTAAATAGTCACTGTTTTTTTTTAATCATTATTTTTCAATTTTTATATCAGCAGTTTATAAATTTATCTACAAATAAAAAAATAATACACAATGTCCGCATCCTACGAAACAAGATATGCTTCAAGTCCGCAAGCCGTAAAAGAATATAATACAGCCCAATTAAGAGCCGAATTTCTAATTGATAATTTAATGGAAGTGGGGAAAGTGAATCTTACTTATTCTCATTACGACAGATATATTGCGGGTTCAGCAGTGCCTCTAGAACCATTAAAATTAGAAACCATTGACCCTCTAAAATCTAGTTATTTTCTTGAAAGAAGAGAATTAGGCATCATCAATGTTGGTGGAATTGGTTCTGTTATTGCCGATGGAATTGTTTATGAATTGGGTTTCAAAGATGCACTATATATTGGAAGTGGTACTAAAGAAGTAGTTTTCAAAAGTGATAACATTTCAAATCCAGCTAAATTTTATTTAAATTCGGCTCCCGCGCATACCAATTATCCAAATAAAAAAGTAGGACTTGCTGAAGCAAATAAATTACAGTTGGGTTCAATGGAAACTGCAAATCACCGCACGGTTAACCAAATGATTATTGGTGGAATTGTTACTACATGTCAATTACAAATGGGAATGACAGAATTGAAGACTGGAAGTGTTTGGAATACAATGCCAGCACACGTTCACGATAGAAGAATGGAGGTATATTTTTATTTAGATATTCCAGAAAACCAAGCAGTTTGCCATTTTATGGGGCAACCTCAAGAAACACGACACATTTGGATTAATAATCATCAAGCGGTAATTTCACCACCATGGTCAATTCATTCTGGTGCAGGGACTTCAAATTATACTTTTATTTGGGGAATGGCAGGGGAAAACCTTGATTACGGAGATATGGATGTGTGCAAAATAACCGATTTAAGATAAAATGGGAAATTCATTATTTGATATTAAAGGAAAAATTGCGCTTGTAACTGGCAGTACACACGGTCTTGGAATGGCAATGGCTAAGGGTTTAGGACATGCAGGCGCAACAATCATAATAAACGGAAATTCATCACAACCAAAAATTGACGAAGCTGTGATGGAATTTAAAAAAGAAGGTATTAAAGCTTTTGGATACAAATTTAATGTTGCCATTGAAGGCGAAGTTATTGAAGCTATTAGTAAAATTGAATGTGAAGTAGGGCCAATCGATATTTTAATTAATAATGCGGGAATTATCAAACGTATTCCTTTAATTGAAATGGAAGTTTCCGATTTTAAAGAAGTGGTAGATATTGATTTAGTGAGTCCTTTTATAGTTTCAAAACACGTTGTGAAGGGAATGATTACCAGAAAACAAGGAAAAATAATCAATATTTGTTCTATGATGAGTGAATTGGGTAGAAATGGAGTAGGAGCTTACGCTGCTGCTAAAGGAGGACTTAAAATGCTTACCAAAAATATGGCAACAGAGTGGGCAAAACACAATGTACAAGTCAACGGAATTGGTCCAGGCTATTTTGCTACCAAACAAACAGAGCCTATTCGAGTAGATGGTCATCCGTTTAATGAATTTATTATCAACAGAACGCCAGCAGCCAAATGGGGAAATCCCGATGATTTATCGGGCGCAGCTATATTTCTTTCTTCTAAAGCGAGTGATTTCGTAAATGGACATATTCTGTATGTTGATGGCGGAATTTTAGCCACAATTGGAAAACCTACAAATGAAAATTAATATAAAAATTACTCATGTAATAGTAGTTTTGATGCTTTCGAGTACGTTATTTTCATATGCTCAAAAGTCAAAAATTATCACTATTTCCAATCCATTGAAGATTGATAGAGAATTTGAAACTGTTGAAATAGCTAAAAAAGCGCTAGGTTTAAAATCTACGGATTTATTGGATAAATACGGAATTAGAGAGGTTGGAACTACTACTTTTTTAATTTCCCAATGTGTTGACGAAAATGGAGATGGAGTTTCAGATGTACTTTTATTTCAACCTAAAATTAAAGCTTCCGCCACAAAAAAATACGAGCTTGTATTAAAAAACGATACGAAGACCCAAGAACCTGAAGCTTATTGTTATTCAAGATTTGTTCCGGAAAGAACAGACGATTATGCCTGGGAAAACAATAAAGTTGCTTTCAGAACCTATGGTCCTGTTGCTCAGAAAATGATAGAAGACAAAGTGAAAGGAGGTACATTATCTAGCGGAATTGACGCTTGGTTGAAAAGAGTGGAGTATCCAATTTTGAATAAATGGTACGAAAAATATACGACTGGAACGGGAACCTATCACAAAGACACGGGTGAAGGTTTAGACAACTTTCACGTTGGTGATAGTCGCGGAATTGGAGGGGTAGCAGTTAAAATTGACACAACATATTACTATTCTAAAAACTTCATTACTTGGAAAACCATTACCACTGGCCCTATCAGAACTAGTTTTGTTTTAACCTATGCCGATTGGGATGCCGCTGGAAATAAAATAACGGAAGTAAAAAATATCAGTTTGGATTATGGTAGTTTTCTATCGAGATTTGAGATTGCAGTTTCAGGAACCAATTCCATTTCAACAGGTATTACATTGCATAATAACGATGGAAAAACAGAAGGAAATCTTAAAGAAGGTTGGATTGATTATTGGCAACCTCTTGACGATTCAGAATTAGGTACAGGAATCGTATTCCCAAAAAAAACCATGGTTAGTTTTGAAAAATATATTAATCCTAAAAAGGAATTATGCAATTTATATGCTTTGCTTAAAGTAAAAAACAACAAAGTGATTTATTACACAGGTTTTGGTTGGAAAAAGCAAGGTGAGTTTACAACTAAAGAAGCTTGGGAAAATTATTTAACTAATTATGCTTCTAAAATTAATCATCCTTTGATTGTTAAAATTAAATAGTAACAATTAAACTCTTACCAATCCATAAATTTATTTATGGATTTTTTTATTCCCAATCATCTGTTCTAAAAGAGGAAGCTGGAAGCATGTTATTATCATATAATGTGCCTACAAACCAATTATTCCAGCCATAGCGAACTGCAATAGGAATTTTTACATCCAAGCTATAAACTTTTAATTGTTTGTGAGCAATAATTTCAGCTTTTGCAGGATAAAATATTTTGTCTTCACCCGCTATTTCAAAATTACTTAGTTCAGTTTCTGTTGAAAAAATGCCTGTTTCTGCAGCGTCGAAACTCAAAAACAAAGCACCTTCTTTCTCACTCATTGATTTATATATAGGACCTGTACAATCAACATCTTTCATTCCGTAGGTTTTGTTTAAAGCAATCAATAATAAGCGTTCAGCGACTTCCTTTTTCTTTGGTGGATGAATTGTTGTGTCTGAACCAATATCCGAAAGCACAGCCATTCCTGAATTTGGAATGAGGTCCAATGCTTTAAGTTGCGCTTCTCGAAGGTATTGGGATTTGCTTTTATCGATGTACTTATTCGGTGCAATCTGAACATAATAGAATGGAAAATCGCCAATATTCCATTGCTTGCGCCAATCTTTTACCATTTCAGGTAACAACTTTTGATATATTTTTGGTTCGTTTCGATTTGTTTCACCTTGATACCAAATTGCCCCTCTAATTGTATAAGAAGTTATCGGATTTATCATCGCGTTAAAAATTGCCGAGGGAATTCTTTTGTACTTTTCGGTGGTGTCTTTTTTTACTTCATTTACCTCTAAAAAAGGCGCAATGGCTTCTTTACTCATCCAAGGTTGAATGCGTGTTCCTCCCCAAGATGTCATTATTAAACCAACAGGAACGTCTAAAATTTCTTGCAATTGTTTTCCATAAAAATAGGCAACTGCACTAAAGTCTTTTGAAGTTTCTGGAGCGGCTATTTCCCATTTTTTATAATTACTTACCGAATCTAATGGAGTTGGCGAACCATTTTCAGTAATGGAAAACAATCTTAAATTGATGTTTTTTGAAGTTGCAACAGACAAATTTCCTTCAAATGTAGGTTGTCCAGTATATCCTTTTAAAGGCATTCTCATATTGGATTGTCCTGAACAAATCCAAACTTCTCCAAATAATATATTATCTAAATTGATATTCGATTCACTACTTTTTAGTTGAATAGATTGTGACTCCTTGCTTAATGTGGTTTTGATTGCAATTTCCCAACGGCCATTTTCAGAAGCTGTAATTTTTAATATCTC
>CALPIT020000164.1 GCA_943323705.2 Streptomyces griseus | reverse complement strand
GCCATGAGATGGGCTAATGCTGAAGAAATCTATGTCCCCAAAATTGGCTTAGCAGATGGTTTGATTCATCATTTGTGGGAGGAGTTGAGGAAGAAGGATTGAAGGTTCAATGGTTTAAAGGTTTAAAGGTTTAAGGGTTCAACCAGCGTAGCGTTTTAAACCCTTAAACCAGCGTAGCGAATTAAACCATTAAACCAGCGTAGCGAATTAAACCATTAAACCAGCGTAGCGTTTTAAACCCTTAAACCAGCGTAGCGTTTTAAACCCTTAAACCATCCACCATTTTCAAAATAACTCCTTACATTTACACCCTCAAGCGATTTCCACGGATTTGTTTTATTCTAACGCAGAGCCTTATCCCCATTCGCAAATCCATTTCAATATTTATTTATTATGTCGATTAACAAAGAAGTAAAGAAAATTACAACCCATACGTTGCAGGTGATGAAAGATAAAGGCGAAAAAATCTCCATGATTACCGCATATGATTTCTCATTTGCCAAATTGTTTGACGAAGCGGCTATAGATATCATTTTAGTTGGTGATAGTGCCAGTAATGTAATGGCTGGACATGAAACCACCCTACCTATTACCCTCGACCAAATGATTTATCATGCACAGAGTGTAGTTAGAGGCATTCAAAGATGTTTGGTTGTAGTAGATATGCCCTTTGGTTCTTATCAAGGCAATTCTAAAGAAGCGTTAAACTCTGCAATTAGAATCATGAAAGAAACTGGAGGCCATTCTGTGAAATTGGAAGGCGGAGAAGAGGTTGTTGAATCGGTAAAAAGAATAGTAAGCACAGGTATTCCAGTAATGGGACATTTAGGTTTAACTCCACAAAGCATTTATAAATTCGGCACCTATACAGTTAGAGCCAAAGAAGAAGCGGAAGCCATGAAACTTAAAAAAGATGCTTTGCTGTTACAAGAGGCAGGATGCTTTGCCATCGTTCTTGAAAAAATCCCTGCAGCATTGGCAAAAGAAGTATCAGAAAGTTTACATATTCCAACTATTGGTATTGGGGCCGGCGGCGCCTGCGATGGACAAGTACTGGTTATGCATGATATGCTCGGCATCAATACTGAATTCAAACCTAGATTTCTGAGGAAATACCTCAATCTTCATGAGCAGATTAATGCTGCTGTAAAACAATACATCACGGATGTGAAATCGGGAGATTTTCCGAATGAGAAGGAGCAATATTGAGAAAAATTTAAAAGTCAAAATTCAAAAGTTAAAATTGCTCACTTCTTTTTTACTTTTAAATTTTGAATTTGAACTTCGATTAACATCTCAATTTGATTCCCTTCAAATCTTATGTCTTTTTCACAAATTGCCTCCATAAGTTTGTACCTTTGTGCCTAAATAAAAATCTACACAAATGGACTTTCTCAAAACATTACAGATACAAGGAAACAATCCCGGTGTATCAACAGGATCCACATGGATTAAAACCAAAGCCGCAGTAATCGAATCCTATTCTCCGGTTGACGGCAAATTGATTGGCTCCGTAATATCAGCTGATGAAAAATCTTATCAAACCGTTGTCGCTACTGCACAAAAAGCATTCGAAGAATGGCGCACTTGGCCGGCTCCAAAAAGAGGAGAAATTGTAAGACAAATTGGTGAAGAACTAAGAAAATATAAAAACCCATTAGGCAAATTGGTGAGTTATGAAATGGGAAAAAGCTTACAAGAAGGCTTAGGTGAAGTTCAGGAAATGATTGACATCTGTGATTTCGCAGTTGGCTTATCACGTCAGTTACACGGCTTGACCATGCACAGTGAAAGACCCGGACACAGAATGTACGAACAATATCATCCTTTGGGAATTGTAGGCATCATTTCTGCTTTCAACTTCCCAGTTGCAGTATGGAGCTGGAATACCATGTTGGCATGGGTTTGCGGAGATGTTTGCATTTGGAAACCCAGTGAAAAAACACCATTATGCGGAATCGCTTGTCAGAAAATCATTCAAACTGTATTCAAGAAAAATAATGTTCCTGAAGGGGTAAGCTGCTTGGTAAGTGGTGGTAGAGAAGTTGGCGAATGGATGAGCAATGATACCAGAGTTCCTTTGGTTTCAGCAACAGGAAGTACCAGAATGGGAAAAGCAGTAGCAGCCGCTGTTGGTCAAAGATTGGGCAGAAGTTTATTGGAATTAGGTGGCAACAACGCTATCATCATTTCAAAAGAAGCTGATTTAAATATAGCTATGATAGCAGCAACATTTGGTGCTGTAGGTACAGCTGGTCAAAGATGCACGACTACAAGAAGACTTATCATTCACGAAAAAATATACAATAAGTTCAAAGAGAAATTGGCTCATGCATACAAACAATTAAAAATTGGCAACCCATTGAATGAAAAGAATCATGTGGGTCCTTTAATCGATAAAGATGCAGTTGACTTGTACCTTGCTGCTATTGAAAAATGCAAAGCTGAAGGTGGTAAATTCCTTGTTGAAGGTGGTGTCATCAAAGGCAAAGGATACGAAAGCGGTTGCTATGTAAAACCTTGTATTGCTGAAGCAAAAAACAGTTTTGAAATCGTACAGCACGAAACCTTTGCTCCGATTTTGTATATCATGAAATACAAAACCATGAATGAAGCCATTGCTCTACAAAACGGTGTACCTCAAGGACTCTCCTCTTCTATCATTACTACTAATTTACTGGAAGCTGAAAAATTCCTCTCACATGTGGGTAGCGATTGTGGAATTGCTAATGTTAACATCGGAACTTCCGGTGCTGAGATCGGCGGTGCATTTGGAGGAGAAAAAGAAACCGGTGGCGGCAGAGAAAGTGGTAGTGATGCCTGGAAAGTATACATGAGACGTCAAACAAATACCATTAATTATACCGACAAATTACCATTGGCCCAAGGCATTAAATTTGATTTGTAAAGATTTCCCAAATTACCTGAATTGCTTTTAAAACTGCATTGAATCAGATAATTTCACTGACTAAATAAACAAAAAATGATAAAAACCTACACTTTACTAGTTTCCGGATTATTAATAGGCGCTTCTGCTTTTGCACAAAGCTCAGAAGGCACAGAAAAAAAAGCACCTAATAACTGGCACCAACTTGATAAAACCGAAACCGGCTTCAATGGTATCAGTTTAAATAAAGCTTACGATTTTCTGAAATCAAAGAATATAAAAAGCAAAAAAGTAGTAGTCGCTGTTATTGACAGCGGTATTGATACGTTACATGAAGATTTAAAACCAGTTCTTTGGACAAATCCTAAAGAAATCCCTGGTAATGGCAAGGATGATGACAAAAACGGGTACATTGATGATGTTCACGGATGGAATTTCCTTGGCGGCAAAGATGGTAAAAATGTAAAAGAAGATAGTTATGAAGGCGCTAGAGTTTACCACAAGCTAAAAAGCAAATGGGATGGTAAGGAAGTGAATATTGATTCCCTATCACCTGCCGACAAAAAATCTTATGTGATGTATAAAAAAGCAAAAGATAAAGTTGTAGGCGAAGTTAATGAGTCTGAAATCGGCTACTTAAAAATGCTATACCCTAAATTTCTAGCAGGAGATTCTGTATTAAGGAAAGAATTGGGTAAAGAAGAATACAATGGCGAAGATTTGAAAGCAAACAATACTACTAATGCCGATGGAAAAATGGCCAAAGGATTGATATTAAATATCAGCAAGGCTAACAACAGCTACGAAATCACCAACACCCAGCTTTTGGATGAAATAGGCGGTCAACTTCGTAAAGCAGAAACGGCAACAGTAGCACCACCAACTTATAGAAGTGATGTGGTGAAAGACGATGAATCTAATCTGAATGACAGAAATTATGGCAACAATGATATCATGGCGGCAACTCCATTTCATGGCACGCATTGTTCTGGCATCATAGGTGCTGCAAGAAACAATGAGAAAGGAATAGATGGTATAGCAGACAATGTAAGTATAATGATGTTACGTGCTGTCCCTGATGGCGACGAGCATGATAAAGACATTGCCAATGCTATACGTTACGCTGTTGACAATGGCGCAAAAATCATTAGCATGAGTTTTGGTAAAGATTTTTCTCCTGAAAAAAGATGGGTTGACGAAGCATTCAAATATGCTGATAAAAAAGGTGTGTTGTTAGTACATGCTGCTGGAAATGATGCTAAAAATATTGATACACTTGATAATTTCCCATCTCCAATTTTTGAAGACGGATCAGGCAAAGCAACTAATGTTATTACAGTTGGAGCCAGTGGAGATGAAAAAAATGGTGGTTTAACAGCTTCATTCAGTAATTATGGAAAGCAGGAAGTTGATGTATTTGCACCTGGTGTGAGCATCTACTCTACTATTCCAGGAGGCACTACTTACGGAAATGCAAGTGGTACTAGTATGGCTTGTCCAGTAGTTGCTGGCATTGCTGCTCTAGCATTGGAATACTACCCTACATTAACGGCAAAACAATTAAAAGACATCATTGAAAAATCTGCTGTAGTTTGTAAAGAAGAAGTCAAAGTTCCTGGTACAGATGATAAGAAGATGCTGAATGAATTGTCAAGAACAGGTGCATTTGTAAATGCTTATGAAGCGGTTAAAATGGCTGATGCTGTGAATGCTGCTAATAAAGCAAAAACAACAAAATCAGTTGGCAAGAAAGCAACTAAATAAAGAGATAATTTATAAAAATGAAAAGCGCCTTAAACGGCGCTTTTTTTATGATGTTAGTTAACCACGAATTATTTTTTTGCCACGAAGGCTGAAAGGCACAAAGGATTACAAAGGTTTTTGATTTGAATAACCACGAATTCACGAATTATTTTTTTTGCCACAAAGACGCTAAGGCACAATGAATCACGAAGGTTTTTGATTTGAATAACCACGAATTCACGAATTATTTTTTTTTGCCACGAAGAAGCTAAGGCACAAAGAATCATGAAGGTTTTTGATTTTTTACTTTTGAATTTTTAATTGAGTTAGCCACGAATTCACGAATTATTTTTTTGCCACAAAGACTCGAAGGTTTTTGATTTTTGATTTTTTACTTTTTATTTTTGAATTGATTTAGCCACGAATTCACGAATTAAAAATTCTCACTTCGTGTTACTTTGTGCCTTAGCGTCTTTGTGGCATCAACAATAAACACCAAACAAGCGTAGCGGCCAAACCCCAAACATTTCTGAGTGGGCTACTTATTTTTCGCCGTATTCTCCAAAGCAATCAACTTATCCAGAGCTTTCACTGATTCATCAATATATACATCGGTATTTCTGAATTTAATCCATTGTTTGTTTTTTTCGATTTTATCTTCTGCGCTGTTGATAGCTATAGTGTCTGCTGAAAGATTTTTAAAATCTAATGGAGTGGCTAATTTATTTAAGTTGTCAAGATTTTTAACCACATCCTTTAATTGCTTTTGCTCTTGCTTGTATTTGGTAATGTTTAAAGAATATTCTCTGTCATTATACTTCTCCAACCATAACACATTATTTTTAATGCTGTTGAAAGTTGTGTTTTTAGCAAGTTCTTCGGTAACCATTGAAGCAGCTTGGTCTACATCACTGCTTTTGTTCCATCTTTGATAATCTGCTTGAGGAATTTCATCCCATTTCAAAGCACTTGGATTATCCTTTTCTCTGAATTTCAAGTAATCAAAACGATCAGGCAAAACAATATCCGGAACCACACCTCTTAATTGGGTGGCACCTCCGTTTATTCTATAGAATTTCTGTAAAGTCAGTTT
>CALPIT020000163.1 GCA_943323705.2 Streptomyces griseus | reverse complement strand
TGAGTCCAGGCTCCAGATTGTTTTGACCTGTAATTACTTTGTGGTTTATCTTCTGCCACGGCCACTTCTCCAAAAAGCGTTGAGCCTGTTAAGGTAATTGTTGTAGCGCTTCCTGTTACAGATGTCAATAATGTCCAATTTGCAGCTGCAAAATACGCAGCACGAAACAAAGCAATTGTTGCCCCTGCATCCACATCTGCTGATAAAAAATTAAGCGTTGCATCATAAGAAGAAACGGAAGCATCAACATTCGTAATGTCCCAATAACGATTGATACTTCTTGTGCTGTTTAATGGAGATAACGCTATCGAAGGATGTTCGCCATCTTTAATAGACAACAGCAAACTTCCTGCTACATCAACATTTGCTGCTATGGATACTGGAAGATAATTAGTAGCATTTCCAATTTCAAAATTCCTACTCACAGCAGTTCCTGTCGTTATGAATTTTTGCAAATTACCATTGATCCAGCCATTTGTTCGGGTAATTACTCCTGTTGATGGAATCATAACCTTACTTGTACCTGTGGTAATTCTACCGTTGGGAAGATTTAGTGTATTGTTAACCGTTATGTCAGAGGATGCTTGTAAAGTCAACCCATTTGTATTGTTCAAAATAAGGTATTCAAAAGTTGTAGCACCAGTAATTGACTGGTTAGTTGATCCAATAAAATTTACTGCTCTTGAGTTTGGTGTAAATACGCCAGTTCTTGTCCAGTTGCCAAATAAATTCATATCTCCACCAGCAACATTGCTTAATGAGAAATTTCCATTGATGATGATATTCCTGTAAACGTTTAATGTTCCACTCTTGTTACCTCCACCGCCATAATCCATATAAAATGACGACCCAGCATCTATTATTAAATCCCTTGCCATTGCCATTAATGAAGAAAATGCAGCTGTACCGGTATTAGGTACATTTAGTGTGGTATTACTGCTAACTTGAACATCATTTGGATAACCAGCGGTTGTACCAACAGTCCCTACTCCTGTATTCCATTCCGATCCTCTTCCATAAACTCCACCCGTATTATACTTTAATAATGATGCATTCCCATATACAGGTGAGTTTGCAAAAAATCCGCCTGCATTAATTTGTGCAGTCCCATTGATAGTCAAAGTTGAACTAGATAATGTTACCCCCGATGCAGTTTGCAATGTGCCATTTATTGTTCTGTTGGCCGAATTTAAAGTCATGCCCCCCTGTAGAATTGTTACATTAAAAGGCCCATTGGCAGTTGGCCAGTATTGATCTGTATTGTTAACACCATAAGAACTTGTGTTATTAAAAATCAAAGTACCATTGGCTCCATAAACAAAATTGTTGCCGCTGTTGGTAAAGCCTCCAGCATTTAGCTGAAACGAACCATTAATTGTTGTAGTTCCGTTGTTGATGTATTGAACATTGGTGGCGAGTGTTCCTCCTGAATTAACTGTAGTTGTCACACCGACATTTCGAGTGTTGAATGTGGTGTTGTCCATTGTCACCACATGACCAGATGCAATGACAGCGTTTGAAGCCGAAGTTGGCACTACACCTCCTACCCATGTTGTTGTACTCGACCATGGACCGGATTGAGCAGATGTGATGCCGGAAAAAAATCCAGTTAAAATGATATCATCAATTCTATACTGTGTAGCGGTTCCTGTTTGCCTGAATTGAATTCTTAAATTAGGTGTTGAAGGAATTGTTCCAGTTGTACTCCTTAAAAACCAGGTTGCGGTTCCTGTTCCTGACGAAAGCGCTGTATAAGACAAAGGAGTAAATGTTGTTCCATCAGTACTAACTTCAACAATCAAATCGGAGCCAGTTGAAGCAGTAGTGGATTTGAAGATTCCAAAACTCAATGACAAGGTATTATATGAAGAAGTATTGATGCCGGAAATTTGAAAAAGAGTGCCTGATGTATTTGTAATAAAAACATTTCCATTTCCACTTGCTCCAGTATAGCCTGATGATACATTTGTATTTCTAACATCAGCACTTCCTGAGAATGTCAAAGCTGGTCTATTTTGAAAAGTTGCAGGAGCAGTACCCGCACTATAAGTAGCTAATGTTGTTGTGCCTGTAGGAGAACCAATATTCTCACTAAAAATAGTAACCTGAGCTGATGCAGAAATTGAAAAGAATAAAAAAAGAAATGTTGGATAAAAAATAGTTCTCCAATTAAGCCATTTGGAAAAGCTTAATTCGTTTTTAAAATAAAAATTTACATTCTTAATGCTAAATCGCATGTTAGTTGTTGCTTGTTATTGTAAATTGAACTATCAATAGCAATTCACAGATATTAACGGATTAACAAAATAAGAAAGAAATATTTGTTTGGTGTTTTCATCACAAAAATATAATAAAAAAATCATAAACTGTGTAGAAAAAACACATTAAAATATTTGCATTTCTCAATTTATTTCAAATGTGTGAGTGTACTTTTTATTAATATAAACGCAATATCTTATATCAGTTAAATTCATCTTAGTACCTTAATTTTCTGGCTCTTGGAGTATTTCAAAAAAAGAAGCCCACTTTTTCAAGTGAGCTTCGTATCATTTAAAAACAAACCTAAAAAATATCTTTTACTGTAATGTTACTGTATACTTTTTAGTAATGAAATTCACTTGTACTTTGTAATTGCCTGCAACTGCTGGTGTTGGAATCGCTGCAGGATCATTTCCGCCGCCATAATTTGCACCCAAGTCACCACCAGCAGCATTATCACCACCAAACTGTGGCTGCCACTGTCCATTAGTATCCAAGAACTTATACAACTTACCTGGTTCGAAAGACATAATTATTTCAAAAACACCATTGGTAATCATATTGAATTTTTGAGTTGGTGGCGGACTATTTGTCCAGCTTGATGGTGTAGCATCTCCCGTGATGAACAACTCTTCTTTCATTGGATGATCTTCCTTGGTTACTTTATATCTACCGATTTGGAAATCAAAAATGGCTTTATACCAATTATCACCTTGTGCAAAATTTCCAGGTATATCTTGTGGAAGATTATAACCAAAAGCACCTTCATTTGCCGCTCCAGGAATACTGTTATCCTGAACACTGTATTTGTTGTTCCAGCTTCCCGCTTCAGGTAAAAGCAAATAAGCACTGCTACCACTGAAATGGAAAATACCACCCCATGAAGTTTCTGATAAAGGTGTCAATTCTCTAACAGGAGGCATTGGATTAGCTTGATTCCAACCGAAATCTGTAGCACCACCAATGATGTACAAACGACCTGTAAATGGAAGTGTAACTTTTGGAGGTACACGGTATGGAGTCGCATTAATGGTTAATACATTAGATATCAATCTTTCGTTGTTATTGCCATAAGAAGAAACAATTCTTGCTTCAACATCACCGGCGACGCCAAATGTAAAACCAAAGCCTAATAGAATATCATTCACTTCTTTTGCAGTAAATGAAGCAGTTAAACTGCCCATGATTGTCTTTGAAGCTGAATTAGCAAAATTTGAACCTGCAACTGCCATTTCAAGTATATACTTTTGATTAGCTAGTGAAGTTGCATATTTAGCATCGGTCCAGTTAAATGTAACCAATACATTAGATGAATCTGCTGCTGTTGCTGCCAATGATTGTGAAGTAGCTGAAAGTTGTACTGCTGTTCCGTTTCCGTATACAGGCAAATCTTCAACTTTATTACAAGCAGTAAAAACCAAAGTGGTCATCAGTACTGCTGCCAGTGATTTTAAAAATATTTTCATTTTTAGTTTTTTTTACTGTGATAAATTGGCTTATAAAATTATTGTCTAGTTAATGAGAATTTACCTCTCTGGAAATCAACAACAATTTTGTAAGTTCCTGGTGTTGTAGGTGATCTTAAATCTCCTCCTTCTGGTTTGAAATCATCACCGTCAGGATTGTTGGTATTGTTAGAACCCAAGCCACCATATTTAGCGCCCCAGAAGCCATTGATTGGAAGCAATAAATAAGAACCAGGATTCATTTGTATAGTCAATTCATAAACAGTTGATGATATTCTTGTGAATTCCTGTGTAGGAACCGGCACTGGATTGTTCCAACCTCCGGGAGATGCAGAACCCACTAAGAACAAACGTCCATCTGAATAATCAGGAGCTGTTCCTGGAGGAGTTACTTTTGGAGGAATAGCGTATGGTGTTGCTGAAAATGTCAATGTATTAGAAACCAATCTCGCATTGTTGTTAAATAATGTAGAAACGATTCTGACATCTATTGAATACTGCTGACCGGTAGAAAAATTCAATTGATTCAGCATAATATCGTTTATCTGATTTTGTGTGTAGCTAACAGATAAATCTTTACTGATAGAAATTCTCTTTACGTTTGGACTTGCAAATCCAGCACCAGCTACGTCCATCTCCAATGTATAATTTACATCCTGAGAACTAACCCCAGTTGTAAATTTATAATTAGGATTGGTCCAGCTGAATTTTACAGCTTCTTCATCTTTGGTAAGAAATGCTAATGGAATAGCATCAGTTCTGTTGGCACTTAATACGGAATTAGTACCACCTAAAAATTGAATTTGATTTTCATCTTTTTTACATGATACGAGCATCATAGCTCCACATAAAAGAATCAAAAGTTTATTGATTATATTTTTCATAACAAATAATTTTTCAGTTGTTTAATGATTAATATCCAGTGTTCTGAGTTAAATTGCTGTTTGCATTGATATCAGAGGCCGGAATAGGGAAAATATTTCTGAATGATGCAACAGAAGTACCTGAACTTACACCACCCTTCCAAGGCCATAAATAAGCATCAGTAGTGAATTTTTCGAATCTAACTAAATCTGTTCTTCTAAAACACTCCCACTGAAGCTCTCTTGATCTTTCATCTAAGATAAAATTCAAATCCATTTGTGTGGAATTGATGTTTCCAGAAGTACTTCCACCATAAGCTCTTGTGCGTAATGCGTTGATGTAGTTTAATGCAGTAGTTGCATCGCCTGATGAAGGATCTCTTAATACCGATTCTGCATAATTCAAATACATTTCAGCAGTTCTGAATAAAGGGAAATCAACATCAGAAAAATCAGGACTAGAACCTTGAGCACCCGATTTTGTGATATTTCTGTACTTAGTGACAGCATAACCTTTTGTAAAAGCTGTAGCCGGCTCTGCATCTAACTCAATGTTTTGACCATTGGTATAAAATTGAGCACGTTGATCTAAGTTACCTGATGCGTCAGGAAAAAGATTAGGAAGATTTTTTGTAGTTCTAATTCCGCCCCATCCGCCACCAATACCATAATTGAAAGCAGACATGCTACCACCTACAGATGCGTGGGTTAAGAATGTAGTTCCACCATATCCTTTCGTGCGAATACCATCGTAATTAATAGTCAAAATAAATTCTTCAGTATTCGTATTGTTATCTGCTCTCATCAAATTGCGGTAATCCGATATCAATGAATAATTCCCTTCATCAACAACTTTCTTTGCATAAGCTGCAGCCTGAGGGTATTGAGCCGTTCCTGTAAACACTTCAGCATTTAAATAAATTCTTGACAATAATGCTCTTACTGCACTTTTGTTAACACGACCATACTCATTAGTTAATGGAATGGTGTTTTCCATATCTTTCAACTCATTTTCAACATATTCAAAAAGATCGGCTCTGCTGATTTGACGAGGTAAACTTGCACCAGGAACATCAGCCTCAGTTACAAATGGAGGATTTGCGTACAAATCCATCATTACTGAATATTGAAACGATCTTAAAAAACGAGCCTCTTGAGCAAACTGCTTAATTTTTGCAGCATTGTC
>CALPIT020000162.1 GCA_943323705.2 Streptomyces griseus | reverse complement strand
ATTCTTCCGTTTTTAGAAGAAATCCTTTTTCTTCTAGTTCTACAACAATTTTTTTACGCACTTCAAATCTGTCCATGCCCACATAAATCTGAGCCGCTTCACTTAATGTCCCATTGTCATTAAACACATCAATGACTTCGAGTTTATGTTTTTGTCCCAGCGTGTAATCGTTTACGTCATGTGCTGGTGTAACTTTCAATGCGCCTGTTCCAAAGTCCATCGTTACATAATCATCGGCAATGATTTGAATGCGTCTGTTGATTAACGGAACAAAAGCAAATTTCCCGTGAAGGTGTTTATAACGTTCATCATCAGGGTGTACACAGATAGCCGCATCTCCCATGATGGTTTCCGGACGAACAGTAGCGATGATGATATGGTCATCTGTTCCTTCAATGGCATATTTTAAATGATAGAGTTTTTGTTTGGTTTCTTTTCGGATTACTTCTTCATCACTCAAAGCAGTAAGCGCTTTCACATCCCAATTGATCATTCTTTTACCACGATAAATGGCGCCTTTCTTATGTAAGTCCACAAAGATTTTAATTACGGAATCGTAATAATCTTTATCCATGGTGAACGTGGTACGGTCCCAATCCAAAGAACAGCCCAGTTTTTTCAGCTGTTGCAAAATGATACCACCATATTTTTCTTTCCATTCCCAAGCATAGGATAAAAATTCATCTCTGCTTAAAGAAGATTTGGTAATGCCCCTTTCTCTGAGCATGGCCACCACTTTGGCTTCTGTGGCAATTGAGGCATGATCAGTTCCGGGAACCCAACAGGCATTTTTGCCTGTCATACGGGCACGACGAATCAAAATATCTTGGATGGTATTATTTAAGCAATGTCCCATGTGAAGCACACCCGTTACATTTGGCGGTGGCATTACAATTGTATATGGTGTTCTACTGTCAGGTATGCTTTTAAAATATTGTTTATCAAGCCAATGGCTATACCATTTTTGTTCAGCAGATTGGTGTTCGAAATTTTTAGATAATTCCATCGTATAACTGAGATGTTTCGTTTTTAATATTTGGTTTGCAAAAATACAGAATCAAAATTTATATCAGATTATTATAAAATGCGCTAATGCATTATTATCTTCGTCCTCGTTTGAAATCGTTTTGAAATGTCCTTTTTCTTAACCTCAACAGAATTTTATATGAGGGTTTATAGTGTAATTTGCGAAAATAATTAAACAATAATAACAAACTGATGAAGCGTTTTTTCTTATACTTATTTATCCAAGTTTTATTTTTCAATGGGTTTACGCAGCCTTTTAGGTCTTCGAATCTTCCTATTATCGTGATAAATACGTCCTCAACTGTGACGATTCCTGATTTCAAGTATGAAGGAAATATGAGAGTTGTTTACAACGGAGATGGCGTACGTAGTAACCTTTCAGATAATATTAATCATTATCTGGGCAAAATGTCACTTGAAATTCGAGGACAATCTTCACAGCAATTTCCGATGAAAAGTTATAATCTAGAATTGAGAAATGATTCTTCTGATGAGGTTAATTTTCCATTATTGGGCATGAATCCTGAAAGTGATTGGGTTTTGTATGCTCCTTACACAGATAAGACGCTGATGCGAAATTTCCTGGCTTACACCTTATCTAAAGAAATGGGTCACTGGGCGCCCCGCTGTAAATTTGTTGAATTGGTTTTAAATGGAAATTATGTTGGAATCTATTTATTAGTTGAGAAAATTAAAAGAACAGCAGGAAGGCTTAATCTTTCGAGTTTGGATTCGGATGACATTTCCGGAGATCAATTAACCGGTGGCTATATTTTTAGTTTAGATAAAAGTCCAAGTGGTTGGTATTCTCCTTACCCAGTTCCAAATGCAACCGATGGGGTAAAAAGACAATATTCATTTGTATATCCCAAATTTAATGAGATTTCTTTACAGCAGAAATTGTACATTCAATCAGCAGTTAATAAATTTGAAAATGTAGCGGCATCCAATTATTTCCAGGATTTAGAGATTGGTCTGGAAAATTATATTGATTACTCCTCTTTTGTAGATTATTACATCATGCAGGAATTGAGCAGAAATGTAGATGGATACAGGTTTAGTTCATATTTTCATAAAAACAAGGACAGTAAAAATCCCAAAATAATTGCTGGTCCAGTATGGGATTTTGATATTGCATTTCGCAATGCAGATTACTGTAATGGAAGTTTAAGTACAGGTTGGGCTTTGGATTTCAATTATGATTGTGCCAGTCCTGGTTCATCAGGGAATCCTTTTTTTTGGTACAGGTTGGCAAGAGAAGATAGCAATTTCAACAACATATTATATTGTCATTGGGAAAGTTTTAGAAATAATATATTAAGTTTTTCGCATCTCGATCATCTTATTGATTCAATAGCTTCACTTACAGAAGAAGCCAGGGGGCGTCATTTTGCAAAATGGCCTATTTTAGGAACTTATGTTTGGCCAAATCCACAGCCAATACCGGCAGATTATCAAGGTGAGATCGCTGCATTAAAACAATGGATGCGTGATAGAATCGATTGGCTTGATAGTAATTTCCCACAAAACGGTAGGTGTTGGCCTGGTAGTTCTGGTGGGACTTTAATCGCAAAAGTGTATCCTAACCCTTTATCAATAAGTAATACACTGAAGATATTTGCTAAAAAAAGTCAGGTCGTTTATTTACAAATTTTCAATGGTACAGGGAAACTGGTGTATCAAAATCGCAAAAATTTAGTCGAGGGTGAAAATGTGTTTACTAATGAGGTAAACACTGCCCAATGGACTAAAGGCATTTATTTTATAAGATGTACCAGTTCAACAGGAGAAACCAGCACTCAAAAGCTAATCAAGTAGAGGCACAAAACCATGTATTCAATTGTAGATATCGAAACCACAGGTTCTCATGCTAATGGCAATAACATTACAGAAATTGCTATTTTGGTTCATGATGGGTATAGTGTGGTGGATGAATACCATACCTTGGTCAATCCGGGTCGACCGATTCCATATTTTATAACAGCACTTACAGGTATTAATAATGCGATGGTTGCCATAGCGCCTAGTTTCTCAGAAATTGCAGAAAAAGTACATGCCATTTTATCGCAAACCGTTTTTGTTGCCCATAATGTTGGATTTGATTATTCATTTGTAAAAAGCGAATTGAAATTAAGTGGATTTCAATGGGATGCTGAAAAACTATGCACAGTAAGAATGGGGCGAAAATTTCTTCCAGGACTGGATTCTTATAGTTTGGGTAAACTTTGCGATAGTTTGGGTATTGAAATAGAAGCGCGTCATCGGGCATATGGAGATGCCAAAGCAACGGTGGAAGTATTTGAGCGAATTTTAAAAAATGGGGGAGAAGACTTTTTCCAAACCAAATACAAGCTGTTAAACAGGCAAATGTATTTTAAGCCATAACTTCTAGCGTGGCATTGATGTTTCTGTCGTTAATCGCATCACATTGAGGCTTCAAATTTTCGTAAGCATCTTTCTTTACCGGATATTTTCCTTTGTAATGAATGAGCATGGCGCATTGCTCAGCCTGTTCTTTAGTATGTCCACATATTTCAATGAGGGTATCAATAACCCATTCGAAGGTATTTACATCATCATTCCACACTAACAATTGATAAGGTGGCTCTACTTCGGTAAGTAAATCTGTATCGAATTGTTCGTTGTACTTAGGATTGTATGAGGAGTTGTGAATCATAATCGGGGACAAAGGTATTGTATTTTAAAAGACTTCAAAATATCAAAAAAAATATTTCAAGATTTTTTCTTTAAAAATTTTTATAAAAACTTTTTCCCCTTATCTTTGCCGTCCTTAAACGGAAGGGAGCATAGCTCAGCTGGTTTAGAGCATCTGCCTTACAAGCAGAGGGTCCGCGGTTCGAACCCGTGTGCTCCCACAAAGAAACCTCACTCAGTAAAATGGGTGAGGTTTCTTTATTTAAAAATACCATGAGTCAAATCTACATACTATACTCAGCCATATTAGATAAATATTATGTTGGTCATACATCAGATGACCTAGATGAAAGAACAAGGAAGCATAATACCAATCACAAAGGATTTACTGGAGGAAAAGGAGATTGGAAATTAGTTTATACGGAAAAATTTAAAGAAAAATCATTGGCATACGCAAGGGAAAGAGAAGTAAAAAAATGGAAAAGCAGAAAAATGATAGAGAAATTGATTTCAAAATAGCTCATTTGGTTGATAGCATCCCGACCATAGTCGGGAGGGTCCGCGGTTCGAACCCGTGTGCTCCCACAGAGAAACCTCACTCAGTAAAATGGGTGAGGTTTTTTTATTTAAACTCAATAACATGAGTGTTTTTTTTTCTTGTATTGTAACTAATTTTATTGATTTTATTTTATTCTAACATAATATTCTTACTCTTTTCACGTTTTTATTGTTGAATCCCATTCCGTAATGAAAATTAAAAACGTGAAAACACTAATTACACAAACTAAAAAACTGCATTTGATCTGTAATATGACATTTGCAATGCTGGCCGCCGGTAGTATTTACGCTCAGGCACCCAGTACCTCAGCGGGTCCTCAGGAATCCATGAGGGTATCTCTTTACCAGCTTAGTACTGCAGGAGCTACAACACTAGCAGATGGAAATCTCACCAATTACGACGATGCTTATTCAAATGAAGTAGGGGATGATGCCCTGAAGATGAATAATTTCGGAGAAAATTTTGCCATTTTAAGAAGTACTCAAAATCTAGCTATTGAGCAAAGAAGAAAAATTTATGATGCCGATACTACATTCTTCTCAATGTGGAATATGCAACAACGTAATTATCGATTAATCATAACTACTTATAATCTTGAACATCCGGGATTACAAGGTTATTTTGTAGATAGTTATTTGAATACTTCTACACCACTAGCCTTGAACAGTCAAAATTTAATCAACTTTGCAGTAACTAGTGTTCCTGGTTCATTTGCTGCAGAACGTTTCAGAATTGTGTTCAGAAATCCTACCTTAACGCCGCTGGCTACATTATTCACCGGATTTAACGGAAGATTAAATGGCAATAAAATTGATTTGCAATGGAATGTAACTAATGAAGTTGCCATGAGAGAATATGTGTTAGAGCGTTCTTTAGATAGAATCAATTTCTCTTCTTTATTTCGTGCACCAGCAACGAATACAGGATCTGCAAGGGCATATGCTTCTGTTGATGCCGATTATTTTAAAGGAGATAATTTCTACAGGGTAAAAGCAGTAGGTCTTGCTGGGGATGTTCAATACAGTTCAATTTTAAAAATTAACGGTGGCGGTCAAACGCAGGAAATAATGGTATATCCAAATCCTGTTTCAGACAAAAAAGTAAATATAATGATCACCTCTGTAAATTCAGGAAAGTATCAGTTGAATTTATATAACAGTGCGGGAAGCAGAATCGTATTGCCTTCTATGCAAGTTACATCTGGTCAAAACAGCCAGACCATAGAATTGCCGGTAACATTGGCAACAGGTATCTATCGGTTGAAAATTACATCACCAGAAAATGTATCAGTTGTTAAAACAATAAACGTTTTATAATCGAAGGCGAAAGCCCGTTTTTAATCCCCCCCAACCCTCAAAGGCATTGTAACAAATGCCTTTTTTTTATTGTATTAACTGATAAAAAAATAATGTTTAAACAATAAAATTGCAAATTATCTGTTAATAGTAATACTTAAATCCATTTCCGAAATAATTCATTTTAGATATGGTTTTATTTCATCTTATTGGAATTTTATTTCTTTAAAATGAAAATGAAAAACATGAGATTTAATTTATACCCTTT
>CALPIT020000161.1 GCA_943323705.2 Streptomyces griseus | reverse complement strand
GTTTGACACAATTCCATCAGCACGCCATTTGTACCTTTTGGATGAAGAAAACAAACCCATTTATTGTCGGCCCCTTTTTTAGGTGTTTCGTTTAGTAGGATGAATCCCTCATTTTTTAATCTTTCCATTTCAGTTAGAATATCTTCTACTTCGAAAGCGATATGGTGCATGCCTTCGCCTTTTTTTTCTATGAATTTGGCAATGACACCATCAGTAGCAAGACTTTCGAGCAATTCAATTTTGGTTTCTCCTTTTTGAAAAAATGCGGTATTAACTTGTTCGGAATCAACGGATTCGGTTTTGTAGCAGGAAGTATTCAGTAATTTTTCAAAGATTGGAATTGATATGTTTAAATCTTTTACTGCGATACCGATATGGTCAATATTTTTCATAAAAATCGTCACTTAAAAATTAAAAAAATAATTTCTGCAGCAAATTAAGCTTTGTTTTCAAATTTGTTTCTGGCATTTTCAATTGCGTGGTGCAACTTTTTTTCCAAAATTTTTAAATCTGGCAATTTTGTTAAATATTCAGCAACTTTAATGTTGGACTTTTCTGTTTGGAGTAATTCGATATGTTCTTTGTTTTTTGAAGCTTACAAAGTTCAATATAAAACTCTCTTTTTAAAGCATCTTCAATTGGAATTATAGCTAAAATATGAGTCCAACTTAATTGTCGTATCAGTGATACGACAATCTTCTCATCTTGAAATATTTTGGCAAATTGCATCATTCGTCTTAAATTTTTTTCAGAGTATGCGGTTCCATATTCCAATGATAATTCCTTACATAGATTACCAACGATTTCCTGGCCATATACTTCAGCTCGATTTTTCTTTTCAACTTCTTCATTTATTCGTTTTCCAATATGCCAATACAAACTACTCATGGTAGTGTTGACTGAAACATTAATTTGATTTTTACTTTTAACGATCAGTTCTCATATTTCTCCAATCAAATTGCTCTTGATTTTATTTTTTTGTTTATGTTTTTCAATCATTCTAGTTGAATAAAATAATTTTTTAAATACGATTAATAGTGTAAATATTTCCAAGCCTTTAATACAGAATGACTTATGTGCAATTGTTTTCAATTATAATCAATAGAGAATAAATGCCTTTTTTGACAATCTTCCAAATTAGATCATTATTCAATGAAGAAAATTCAGGTGTGCACTAATATTTATTTAGTCGGAGATGGGAAGGATTTACGAAATGCGTTAAATCAGATATTGAATTCTATAAAGACTAGCAAAATAAAACCTTTTGCCCTAATTTCGCGTTATAGTAATTATATAAACAAACTTATCATATTTTATGTTGAAACTGCCTATTTATTTGGATAATAACGCTACTACTCCGATGGATCCGAGAGTTTTGGAAGCGATGACGCCTTATTTTTTAAACCATTTTGGAAATGCTGCCAGCAGAAACCATCCATTTGGCTGGGCTGCAGAAGAAGCGGTTGATTATGCTAGAGAGCAAGTGGCAAAGTTGATCGGTGCTGATCCAAAAGAAATTATTTTTACTTCAGGGGCAACTGAGGCCGATAATCTAGGTATTAAAGGTGTATTTGAAATGTATGCCAATAAAGGCAATCATATCATTACAGCCACTACAGAACATAAAGCTGTTTTAGATACTTGTAAACATATCGAAAAGCAAGGCGGTGAGGTTACTTACCTGACTGTTCAACCCGATGGCTTGATTGATTTGGCTGAATTGGAAGCTGCCATCAGACCAACAACGGTTTTGATAGCAATTATGTACGCTAATAACGAGATTGGAACCGTAATGCCTATCAAAGAAATCAGTGCTATTGCTCGCAAACATGGCGTTTTGGTATTTACAGATGCTACGCAAGCAGTTGGTAAAATTCCGGTTGATGTAAATAAAGATGGTATTGATTTAATGGCTTTTACTGCCCACAAAATGTATGGTCCGAAAGGAGTGGGAGCTTTATACGTTCGTAGAAAAAATCCAAGAGTAAAAGTAACTGCTCAAATGGATGGCGGCGGTCATGAGCGCGGAATGAGAAGCGGAACATTAAATGTGACTGGAATTGTAGGGTTCGGTAAAGCCTGCGAATTGTGTATGAATGAAATGGAAGCTGATGCAAAAAGAATTGCTTTGATGAGAGACAAGCTTGAAACTGAATTGATGAAAATTGAAGAAGCTTATGTAAACGGTAGCAGAGAACATCGTTTACCTCATGTAGCTAATATTTCATTTAAGCATGTAGAAGGAGAAGGCTTATTGATGGGATTCAATAAAAATATTGCATTGAGTTCAGGTTCTGCTTGTACTTCAGCATCATTGGAACCTTCTTATGTTTTGAAAGCATTAGGATTGGGTGATGATTTGGCTCATAGTTCACTTCGTTTTGGATTGAGTAGATTTACAACGGATGAAGAAATCGATTACACCATCAAATCTATTACCGATACCGTTTTGAAATTAAGAGAAATGAGTCCACTTTGGGAAATGTACAAAGAAGGGATTGATTTGGATTCCATTGAGTGGGCGGCGCACTAAAATTCAAAATTTAAAAGTAAAAATTTAAAAATCAAATTAACTAATCATCAAATTATCAAATTAATACCATGGCATATTCAGAAAAAGTAATCGATCATTATCAGAATCCTAAAAACGTTGGAACTCTTGATAAATCTAGTAAAAGTGTGGGTACCGGACTAGTTGGTGCTCCTGAGTGTGGTGATGTAATGAGATTGCAAATTGAAGTAAATACTGAAACAGGCATGATTACAGACGCTAAGTTCAAAACATTTGGTTGTGGTTCTGCCATTGCTTCTTCTTCTTTAGCAACAGAATGGTTAAAAGGAAAAAGTGTTGATGAAGCTTTGAAAATTGATAACATGACCATCGTTGAAGAATTAAATCTTCCTCCTGTAAAAATCCATTGTTCTGTTTTGGCTGAAGATGCTATTAAAGCAGCTATCAACGATTACAGAGAAAAAAATGGCATGGAAAAAATCAAGTTTGAAGAAAGTGTAATTCACTAATATTTACTACAATGGTAGCCACAGACAATAGTATTTACATAAGCGACAAAGCCAAGGAAAAAGTTCATCAATTGATGAAAGATGCAGGTGTTGAAAATGACTCTAGTTATTTTCTTCGTGTAGGCGTTGTCGGTGGCGGCTGTAGTGGATTGAGTTATAAACTTGATTTTGATAATGAAGTAAAACCCATGGATCAAGTTTTTGAAGATAAAGGGGTGAAAATTGTTACTGATTTAAAAAGCTTTTTATACCTCGTCAATACCGAACTTGAATTTAGCGATGGGTTGAATGGAAAAGGTTTTCATTTCAATAATCCCAATGCGAGTAGGAGTTGTGGATGTGGGGAGAGTTTTTCGGTGTAATACCAGCCCCCTCAATCCCCCAAAGGGGGAATTTGATTATGTTTTGTTTATTAATTCACGAAGCGTGAATTGCTCATTTACTCCATACGATTTTAGAATATCAGATTGCTTTTTAGAAAATAATTTTCATAGCTCCCCTCTCTATTGGAGAGGGGCTGGGGGTGAGGCTTGCTCCCCTCTCTATTGGAGAGGGGTTGGGGGTGAGGCTCTATCTCCCCAAATAATCCCCAAAGCTCAACTGTTGAAAAGCTTTCCCCTTTTGGTACAAAATATCGTGATGTTTTTCATTTTCTTCCATGATAGATTTTCCTACATTATCAAAAATGAAATAGTTTTTCGGTTCAATATATCCAAAGCCATTGTTGAAAGAAAAATAGGCCCATGGTTTTGATTGATCGCTCATGATATTTTTACTCCAAGTAAATGCATTGTTGTCTTTTTTTAGCTGAGCCAGTAATGTAGCGGCTAGATCGACTTGAGAACAGGTTTTATTGATCTCCATTCCTTTTTGAGTTACTGCGCCACCCAACCACAACATGGGAATCTTAAAGTCTTCAATTTTGTTATTTAATCTTGGCAATCGATGACCGTGATCGGCAATGATGATCATGATTGTATTTTTCCAAAAAGGTTGTTTTTTACATTCATTTACAAATTCGGTGACCATGGCATCTGCATAATGAACGGAATTGGTAAACTGTGATTCGTCATCCGTTCCATCAATCACTGTTGGAATAGGTGTTTCGTATGGTTCATGACTGCTTAATGTGAGCCAGGTTGTAAAAAAAGGTTGTTTGATTTTTTTAAAATCTGAAATGATTCTATTTTTTACCACCCCATCATGGGCTCCCCATTTTGAATTTTGGTCCTTAGCATCAAAATCTGATTTTTGAGTGTAATGGTTAAAGCCACTGCCCAACAAATAAGATTTCATATTCGCCAATTCCAGTTCCCCACCATAATAAAATGAGGCCTGATAATTTTCATTTACAAATGCCTCTGGCAGTTTAGGCAATTTCGCTGCTTTTTGTGGTATTTTAACAATAGATGTTATAGGCTGTGAAGGATAACCACTCAATATGCCTACAATGCCTTTATCTGTTCTGTCGCCAGTGGCGTAAACATCTGAAAAATAAATGCCTTCTTTTTTCAGTTGATTAAAACCAGGTGTGACTATAATGCCATTGTGCATAGAATCAACAACTTTTTTTGTCAAGCTTTCCCAAACAACAAGCATAATATTGGGTTGACGTATTGTTGTATCTATTAGAAATATAGTATTGCCATCATCGTTGTATAAATCAGCAATTTCATTTTTTGCAGTAATGCTATCTAAGTATAAATATGGGTTATTACTTTTTTCTAAATCATCTGAAATCGAGTTGAAAAAATTCCATGAAACATTGATAGCACTTAAGTTTGAAAAATTATCTGTAGAATAATAAACTGTGCTTTGGTTGATTGGCGCCAATTGCCATCCACCACGTAAGGGAAGAATTTGTGATGCGGTGAACGCCAACATTAGCAAAAATTGCATCCACTTGTTTTTATTAAAATCAAGCTGAGCTTGCTGTTTGGTTAGAAAAGTATTGAATGACTTCAATAAAATTAAATACACAACTACAAATCCAACAACATACCAAAACACTGGTAAATTACTAACCGAAGCCCATGCTTCATTTGGTGTTTTTAAATATTTTAATGGTGAAGCATCTAGTCTATATCCCCACGCTTTATAAGCAGGTAAATCGCAGGTTATGATTAATAAAACCGGAAGTAAAATAATGCCTGTGTAAATAAAATAAAGCCTCCTGTTTGCAAAAAATGAAACAAAGATGCCGGCCAACAAAAAAAGACAAACAGGGATAAGAACATAAGTTGCCATTGAGGCATCCATTCTTACACCATAAAGCAAGCTTTTTGAAACGTTGATGAAGCCAGCTTTTTTAGTTTCATTGAAATTAAAAAATATGAAAGCAAGCCTTGCGATTTCAAAAATGCCAATCCAAAGCAACCAATAATAAAAGGCGAATTTAATTTTAGACAACATGGGTTTAACTTAAGCCAAAACAAAGCTATTGATTATTGTTAAAACAATAATGTTTTTCACCGCAGAGAATAGGAGTGAAAGAGTTTACGCAGAGGTAGGTCTTGTTTTTATAATTACAATTGATTTCGATTTTTAAAAATAAAAAATGTTCATTCTATTTTTGAAAATACCAACTCCTCTGCGTAAACTCATTATCTCATGTTCTCTGCGGTAAATAAAAAAGCCACCTCAAGGGGCGGCTTTTCTCAAATAATATTTTTGAATTGATTAAGGAGCAGCGAAAGTTGTTCTTCCTCCACCTGTTGCAAATGTTGCAAGCATTCTAGTTTTCTGACCTGCAGAGAACATGTACATACAAGCATCATTTGTATAATCCATATAG
>CALPIT020000160.1 GCA_943323705.2 Streptomyces griseus | reverse complement strand
TTTTTTTAAACATTTTGTTTCTTTCAATCATAAGTATTATACCATTTTCTGCCAAATTATTAATCGAATACCAGAATAAACATTTCAGTTTTATTTTTTTTAGCATCAACTTAATTATAGCAAGATTTTTACACTATTTGTTAATAGTCTATTCTGATAAAAAAGGATTTTTTGACCCAGAATCCACTTCAAGTAAACAAATACAACAATTAAAAAAAAGAGTATTGTTTCCGATACTAATTAAACTCCTGTTAATCCCATTATCATTTTTGTTATTAAATTTATCTGTATATCTTTTTATAATTCCAATTTTAATCCACTTGATACCAGAGCATTCTTTTTTTAAATATTTTCAAAAAAAGTAGCCGATTAAGATTACTAGAAAAGAATTCTTTAGCTTTAAAAAGAAACTGTTATTTATACTTATCATAATTGAAATTTAGGTCAAACATTAAATGCGCCTCCATAAATTGGAGCCAAAAGTGTTTTGAATTCAGGATTAGTAATACTCCCAGTGTACATAACCAATAAAGGAATTATAATTTCATCTTTAATTGCTAAGGGGAGCCATAATGGACTTGTAGGGAGTCTTTCCTTGCGTTAATCCTTCTGTTATTTAGAATAGGGCTTTTAATCTATTCGGTTCATCTGCTATTAATAAAATTATTAAATTCAGATTTTGCTGATGTATTTGTAAATAGTGCAGTATGTCCGCCTGGTATTTCAACAAATTGACTATTCTGACAAGTTGTACAGTTTAAAATTTCTTGCTTAAAACTTGGCCAAGAATATAATTGAATAGGAGAGTCATCTAGACCTTGAATAAACAAAATATCTGATTTGAATCCGTTTGTAAAATTAAGTAATGACCGTTCAAAATAAGCACTTGAATTGCCGGTTGTTAAACCATAAACATTTTTTAATTTTAAACAGGTAGTGCTAGATTGAACTTGGCCATTTTCTTCAAGCCCACACCGATAAACAAGATTAAGTGGCCCTGGCGAATTGGCAATTACACCATTTGTTTGATGCATTGTATTTAAACGAGTAACTAGGTAACCTCCTTGAGAGTGTCCGGCTAAAAAAACTTTTCCTACAGTAATTCCTAATTCTTGATTTGCTTTGTTCTTTACCCATAATAATGCTGCTTCTGCTTGCATTATATTGTCACCGAAAAGTAAATTCTCTTGAGGGTGTGCAACGCTTACGATCATCATATTCTTTCTATCCAGAATACCTTTGAAATAATCAAGTGTTGTATTTGCAGCTGTTATTATTTGACTATCAGCTTGAACGGTGCCATGAAATAATAAAAGTACATCAAGATTATTTATAGCAGGCTTATCTATTATTACATCAACACTAATGTTGTTGTATGTAATATTCTTTGTTATTCTATATGCGGTAGGCGATTCAACTTGACTATTCTTTTTACAAGAGAAATGAAGAAGTATTAGTATTGGGATATAAAATAATTTCATAAAGTTTTAATTTTTTCTCTAGACATTAAATTCAAACTTTTAATTTCCAGGTAGTCACATACTAAACCATCGACATAAAATTACGCTTTTTTTACATCTGCTAATCTTGTCTCCATGAACAACTTTTGCAGAATGGAAAGAACATTCGTTTTTTGAAAAAACTACTTTGATGATTTTCCCAAAACCTTGAAACGGTATGAAAATCCGAAAGCAATATAATTATCGGGGGCATTTTTTGTAATACCGTAACCACCAGACAAGTCAATCATGATATTGTTGTTGATTAGATAAGTGAAACCGCCGTCAAAACCATGCCAAGCCTTTGATGATCGTGGTGCGAAGCCATATAATTCTGCATACATCCCCAGTTTTTCAGTTGCGGATAACCCGACAGCAAAAGTATAAAGATATGTTTCTTCTGGTGTTTCCCCATTCCATTCGGCACCCAGATTGTAGGAGATGGAGAATGCAGAAGTGATGTTATGAGCCATTAAAAACCGGAAGGAGGGTGCAGCAAAAGTCGTCCTTAAATTTTTACTACCGATATTGGCACTGGTCAGATGACCAATGAAAGAGGTATGTGGTATGATGCCTTTTTCTTTCCATAGATTTGTTTTAAAACCGATGGTGATAGGCATCAGTCCGATCTGGCTGTTATTATTCAATTTGTTTTTTAATTCCGTGATTTCTGTAATTATTCTTAATTCCAAACGATTGTTGATGCCATATTTCCACAAGCACGACGGGTAAGTGAAGATGCTGTTTGTCTCATCTGTTTTTTCCATTAAAAAACCGTTTTCAGCTTGTATGTATCCCGAAGGAACAATAGCAGGCGTTTCGGTTTGGTCGGGCCTGTCCAACTGTATTGGTCCGAGTTGTTGAGCAAACAAATTGTTGTTGCTTAAAATGATAATCCAAATCAAGTGGAAGATAGTCTTATTCATTATTGCCATTTCGTGAATTTACATCATTTTAAAAACACCAGAACTCACAATAATCATAAAATTAATCATCGTGTAATAGCCGCAACTAGCATCATAAATGTGACCCACACAGGACAAGCCATCAGAAATAATGGCTTCTTCTTTGTCTATTAGTGAATCAGTTAGGGAGTTGCATCTTTTGCAATTCATTAAATTAACTTTAGAGCATATTTTGAAACAAAAAGATTTATCTCTTAAATGAATGACTTTTATAAACAGCCAAAAATTTTGGTTTGGATTGAATCTATTTTATTTCTTTTGGTTGGATTATTGTTAGCGATTTTAATCATTGAGACAGGATATTCTCACCCCGTCATTTATACAGCATTCATTTTATATATCCCAATAAGCCAATTTCTATTTACTCCGTTTTTCAGATTGACCGGCATGTACACTTATTATTCTCCTATGTTACTTGGTTATATGGCTAATGATAAACAAATAGATTTACATAGTGGAACAAGCTTTGACCACTTGTTTGTCTTGTCAAAATATAAGTCAGGAAACCAATTGAGAAATAGACTACTCATTTACCATTTAGAGGGCTTGTTACAATTAATTTCGTTGATTGAAGATAAGCGTTTACCCGAAACAGTTAGTATTGTTGGAACCTCTTATTTTTTCAACGATAGAACTTTAAATAAATTAGGCTTTCAAATTGAGAGGGCCTCTTTGATTTATAGAATCAATCTTTTTATCAATTTCATAGATTTATTTTGGATGTATTCCCTTTCAAGAGGAAGTTTTTCAATTCCGAATTTATGGGATGCGAAAAAAGCAACTATAAAAGGTGATAATCTAGTTGCGCAGAAAACCAAGCTGCAAGGCCTTTATCACAAATTGAAAGAAAACAGGTAATTTTACTTGCCTTTTCCAAAACAATATTTTTTAAATAGTTACGTATTCAACCAACTAAATATTGTTGCTTCTTTAATCAGTTATGGTAACTACAAAAACAGAAAAAATGAAAAAAATAATTTTAGCCAGTCTTATTCTTTTGGGTGGCACTGGATGTAATACAAATAAAGAAAACAAAGTAGAGTTGGCATCCCCGACATACACGACATTGCTATCTGTTGATTTATATACCGGCAAAGGAAAATGCGGTGAGGTGCTGATACCTTCTGTTTCTAGGGAACTAAAGAGTGCCGACAGAGAAAAAATCTTGAGAGGCATCATGAAATCTGAAGGATGGCTTATTATTTCTGCTTATTCAACCAAAGAGGCGTATAAAGAAAAAAGCTGTGCAGAATATTCAATGCGATCTAAAGCTTTTAAAGAAGGGTATTTAGGTAAAGTAGATGAAAATGGAATATTTTCTGAATAATTTTTTAAGTTACTTTTGGTCCTTTTTAATATTTAATTCAACAACAGTAAAAAGTTTTGAAAAAATCGAGTTAAGGATTTGGCACAGCGCTTTTGATTATAGGAAAGATTATGTCAATAAACAGGCAGCAAATTTGGCTTTAATATTATCTATTGTTGAAAAGCATATTCCATTAAAATTGATCTTATGCATAAAATAAATCTATTTTTTCTCTCTGTCATATTATTGGCTAGTTGTACTAGAGAGGAGAATAAAAGGGTCATTACCTGGGTGCCTGTGTATATTACGGCATCAGAATACAGTCAAATCATCTCACAGCCCCCCACTGCCTTAATCAACGGGGGCAAAATCGCTATTGATAACAACAAATTGTTCATGGTGGAGCAGGGCCAGGGAATTCATGTGGTTAATTATACCAACCTTGCACAGCCTGTTAAGGAAAGATTTATCAAGGTACCCGGTTGTTATGAAGTGTCTATGAAAAATGGCTTTCTGATTGCCAATAACGGACCAGACCTGGTTTCATTGGACATCGCTGACGCGGATAGTGTGAGGGTAGTAAATCGCCTTGCTAATGTTTTCAAATCCTTACAGGAAGCGAATAGCATACCGCCTAACGCGGTTTCCGGCGACTATTTTGAATGCGTTGATATATCCAAAGGCATTGTTAGCAAATGGATTCAACAAATTACAGACCAACCAAAATGTAAATTGCCTTAATCGGTAAACATAATAAACTCATGAAAAAGTCGATATTCCCCATACTTGCATTATTTCTAATCTTTCAATCTGTTTCATGCAGCAAGGATGATAGTACAGCTAAAAGTGGCAACACAAAGAACGGATCACTTTCCAGGGTAATTTCAATTGGAAACTTCATTTATGCAGTTGATGACAACCATTTGATTACCATCAATGCTGGCGATCCTACCAATTTGTCTATAGTGAATAACGTCAGTTTGGGTGCCAACATTCAAACCATATATCATTATAACGGCAGTTTATTCATTGGGTCAGCTACCCAAATGTATATCTATAACATTCAGAACAATCCTGCTGCACCAAGCCTGACCAGCTCTTATATTTACCCAGTAATCATAGAACCAAGAGATCCAATTCTTGCCTTGGATAGTGTCATTTATTCAACTAGTACGAGCGCTGTTGGGTCGGGAGTTTTCAGGGTATTTGACAGCAGGGATCTTAGCAACCCCGTTCTGCTTGAGGAGAATTGGCTGCAAACGCCTAGAGGTATGGATGTGTCCGGAAATTATCTTTATTTGTGCAACGGACGTTTCGGTATATGGATTTATTCCATTACAGACCCCTTCCATCCAATACTGGAGACCATCATCGATGAAAACAATACCCTCGCCAATGGAGAAATGGGTAATAATGATTATTATGACGTCATTGCGGCGAACGGACAATTGTTCTGTTACACCAAAGGAGCATTGCTCAATTACAATATCAGTCAACCTGGTCTTCCGGTATATTTGAATAAGATACAATGATTTCATTGAAGCAACGACTACTCGCGCTGTCATTTATAATAGGGATACTGTTCTGCAGTCATCAAACTACAAGGGCGCAATCTGACAAAAAATTCACTGGTTTGTGGACTATATACGCACAACCATTGGCGCTACTGGACCCGCGTGTTGGCGGTATTAAAGCCGGTGCAGAATATGCCTTTTCGGAAAAACTAGCAATTCATAATGATTTTTGTTTCAGATTCATTCCTAACAGATCGGCATTTATCACGCTAAGTGCAGGAGAAAAGGACGCCATGTATGGCTTTCAAATTCAACCTTCTTTGAAATGGTATGTAGGAAAAAAAAATCAACCCATGAATTCATTTGAGTTCAAGGCTGGATATGCCAGGTATTACAATGATGTTGAAAACTGGTTTGACCTATTGGATGGTCAGGGTAATCGATATGAGAAATTACTTGGCTACACCAGACGTCAGAATAATTTCGACTTTTCAATCCTGTTCAACACTCGCTTGTATTTCAATAACGAAAACAATATGGGCATGGAGTTTTTCTTTGGCATTGGTGCAAGGGTCAAATCTTTCAAATACAC
>CALPIT020000159.1 GCA_943323705.2 Streptomyces griseus | reverse complement strand
TATTTTGGTTGTTAACCATTAAAAAGCAATAAGAAATTAATTAACGGTAGTGGTTACCAGCTGACCTTCATACAAATTTTGATAACCTGAAGTAATTAATTGTTCACCACCTGTAAGACCTGATTTTATTTCAACGATATCACCATAAACTTCACCTAATACGACTGTTTTTCTGGTGGCAATTATTTTTCCGCCAGCCGTTTTTTCCATAACATAAACATATTTGTTTTGCTCATCGCTTTGTACCGTATTAACAGGAATAACCACAGCTTTAGCTGCAGTGTAATCCAATATTTTCATCACCACAGATTGGTTGGGTTTTAATATACCATCAGCAGGAATTTTTGCTTCAACAATAAATCCACGTTGAGTATTTTCAATGGTTTGACCAATCAATGTAATGTTAGAATTGATTGTTTTATTCGCTTCAGGAATTGAAATAACAACGGGAGTGCCTTTGTGAATTTTGGTTAAATAATTTTCAGGAACACTTGAAACTACTTTCAAGCTGCTCGTGTTTACAATTTTGATTTGTCCCATTCCGCCAAACAATTCACCCACTTTTATCATCACTGTTTCTGCAATACCATCAACATCACTTCTTACTTCAGCTGTACTTAATTGTTCTGCACCCACTTTCACTTGTTCTTCGGCTGATTTCAACTGATTTTCTAAAGTAGCTACATTTGTTTTAGCACTGATTAATTGTACTTCTGTTCCAATGCCTTTTTCCCATAAATTATTTTGACGATCGTAAATATTCTTAGCATAAGCAAGCTGTGTTTTCAATCCTTCCAATTGTTGTTTTGCGGCTACATATGATTGTTTCATAATGGCATCGTCAAGACGTAATAACAATTGTCCTTTTTTTACTGCATCACCTTCTTTTACAAAAAGTTGTTTTACCTGTCCGCCCATACCACGTGGAGTGATGTATGAAATGTTTTCAGCGTCTACCTTTCCGCGTAAGTCGATATAGTGATTGAACTGCTGAATGCTAACGGCAGCAACAGCTATTAACTTAGATTTAGAATCTGCAGTAACACCAGAAGCTGCATTTAGTTTTTCTTGAAGTGCTTTGATTTCAGCTTCGGTTTTTGATTTTTCAGCTTCCAGTTTTTCAAGTTTTGCTTTGATGTCTGCAACTGAAGATGCTTCATTCTTTTTATCACCATTGCAAGAAAAAATAGCTAAGGATATGGTTAGTAATGCGGTAAGAAAATGTACTTGTTTCATTATTATTGTTTTAATATGCTGTATAAATAGTTATGGTTGAAGATTAAGGTAATTTGCCGATGGCTTTTAAGAAATCAATTTTTGCAACAATGGCATCATACATAGCGCCGTAGTAATTGTTTTGAGCCACTTTCAATTCTGTTTGAGCGTTATAGATTTCAATGTTACTGCCCAAACCTTGTTCGTATTTAAGTTTGGTGCTGTTGTATACTTTTTCTGCTAAAGCAGTATTTTGTTTTTGTGTTTCCAGCGTTTTTAAAGCAGATGAGATTTTAACTCGTGAGTTAGCAACTTCCATATCAATTACATCCTGCAAGCGAGTCATGTTATTTTTTACTTTATACAATTCATATTTGGCTTTCTGTATTCTTGCATTTCTAGCATTGCCATCAAAAATCGGAACTGATAATTTTACACCTACCAATGAAGTAGAAAACCATTGGCCGTCACCAAAAAAATTGAATTCATTACGTTGTGCATTTTTTGAGTAGGTTCCGAAAGCAGCTATGGTAGGTATTTTGCTGTATTGGAATCTTTTGATATTGTATTCACTTAATTTAATGGCAGTAGTCAATTGTTGGTATTCTTTTCTGTTGTTGTAATTAACAGAATCGTTTAAAACAAGAGATTCAATTTTATCTAAAGACAAAGTATCTGTTTGAATCAATGAATCTTGCTGTGGGATATTAATTAAAAATTTCAAAGCAGCATTTCCCATTGTCAATTGGTCATAAATTTTTTCTTTTTCTGTTTTGAGATTATTCAATTGTACTTCAACTTTTTCTACATCCAATTTTTCTGCGAAACCATTTTTATAAATTTCTCTGGTGTCGTTGAGTAATTTTTCAAAACGATCGATATTAGCATCAATACTGGTAGCTTGTTGTTTACCCACAAGTAATTGATAATACAATTTGTAAACATTGGCTTTGATTTGTTCCTTGGTCACTTCAGCAGCTTGCGTGGCGAGGGTTACAACGGCGCTTCTGGCTTTCAATCCTACAAAAACTTGTCCATCAAAAAGAATTTGAGAAACATCTATACCACCAGAAGCATTCCATGAAGTACCAAATTTAGCAGGCACACTTCCAAAACCATCGGTAGGAAATGTGATTGGGTTTCCACTACCATTGCGAACACCATTATTCACCAACACATTGTATACAGAAGGTGAAATGAAATCCGGTAGGGTTGTAACTGGAATATCGAAAAAATGAGTACCACTTATGCTACCATTTACTTGCGGCAAAGCGATAGCCGTAAATTCTTTATTTGCCTGTTTTTGAATTTGAATATCGAGCAATGCATTTTGAACATCTATGGCATTTTTCATTGCATACTCAACAGTTTGCTCTGCGGAGAATTCATATTTTTTCTGAGCGAAAGAATTTTCAGAGAAAATGAAAAGAGCTGTAAAAAAAAGAAAAGCTCTGGTAAATTTTAGATTGAACATTTTATGTTTATTTTTTAGATCTGTTTTTAGTGTATTTATTGATTAATTTATATCCCTTCTCATTTACAACACCATATAAAAAGAAAGTAGATAATTCCTGTGCAATGCTTACCAAACTCGATTTTACAGAAATTTGAAATTCAGGATTGAAAGCGATTACAATAGATTCTACTCTGTACCTCGACACAATTTCAATATTCAAATCTTCTCTGTATAAGCCTTCTTCAATGCCTCTGGTAATGTTTTGTTTGATTTTTCCGTACACAAAATCATTTTTATGAGCAAGGAAGAACTTAAAAGCTTGAGGATAATATTTATGCAGGTCGAATAAAATAGAAGGATTCATGGTTTCAAACAACTTCGACATCTGCTCCATAGCGAGAATAATCTCATGAATTGCATTTTCAGAATTGATGATGTCGTTATCGCATTGTAATTGATTTTCTGAGGTGATTTGTTTCACCACTTGAGCCACCAATGCCTCTTTATCAGCATAAAACTGATAAATTGTTTTCTTGCTGATGCCCATTTTATTGGCAATATCATCCATACTCACACTTTTCAATCCATACTGCATGAATAAAAGATGTGCTTGTTGAAAAATTCGAATGGCGGTATCGTTGGTCATGTTCATTTTCGCGCCGCAAAACTATGGAAACTTTTAATGGTAGCAAAGTTTTTTTAAAAGATTATTCATTTATAAGTTCAATACCACAAAAAATGATCATCAACAAACACCAAACAACAAAACGCAATCAACTTCCCCCTTTGGGGGATTGAGGGGGCTTGCTAACTATTCACTACTTTTGCCTTACAAATTTTCACCATGTCAAACAAATTCGAATACAAAAAAGCACTTCAATATTTTTTACAGGGATTATTGGTACTGGCTCCGGTATTGATTACGTTTTACGTTTTATTTTCTGTAGTTACATCAATAGATAACCTGATTCCGATTTTTACGGTTACAGATAGCAAGGGAGTTGTGCAAGTGAAAAACTACGGATTGGGATTTGTAGTGATCATACTCTTTATCATTATAATAGGTTATTTCAGTTATTTTTTCATTTCCAATAAAATCCTAGTGTTCTTCGATAAGATGATGCAAAGGCTTCCGGGATTGAAACATATTTATTCTACCACTAGGGATTTTTTCGAAGCATTTGCAGGAGATAAAAAGAAATTTACTTACAATGTATTGGCCAATGTAGATGATAATGATGTGTGGAGAGTAGGATTTGTGACGCAGGAAGATATGGCTGAATTTGGATTGAAAGAATATGTTGCGGTGTATGTGCCAATGGCTTATTCAGTAGCAGGAAACGTATATATCATTCCGAAAACTAGAATCAAATCGATTACGCATATCAGCAGTTCACAAACGATGAAGTTCGCTGTAAGTGGCGGTGTTACTGATATTTTAGAAGAAGAAAAATAAAATCAGTTTGTTTTTTTCTGCTGAATTGAAAAGTTTTTTCTGCTGATTCAACGTTTGTTTTCTTGTTGATTTTTTACCATTGGGAATTAATTTTGGTTTTCAAATCATTCCCGATGAAGACAAAGATTGCCTTTCTTTTATTGCTTTTGATTTTATACAATCATTGTTACTCTTGGGGATTTTATGCCCATGGAAAAATAAATTACTACGCGGTATTTCTATTGCCTCCGGAGATGATATTGTTGTATAAACCCAATATTTCTTTTTTGGAGGAACATGCAACGGATCCGGATAAACGCCGTTATGCCGTTTTGGAAGAAGCACCTAGACACTATATAGATATGGACCGCTACGGCAATTATCCATTTGATGGCTTACCTCGAAAATGGAAAGATGCTGTTGAAAAATTTTCAGAGGATTCTCTTAAGGCTCATGGCATTGTTCCTTGGCATATTCAGGTGATGCTCAATAGGCTCACTGCCGCCTTTGCAAAAAAAGATTTTACATCCATCATGAAAAACAGCACTGAAATTGGCCATTACATCGGTGATGCGCATGTTCCGCTACATACTAGCAGCAATCACAACGGACAATTGACCAATCAAAGAGGCATTCATGGTTTCTGGGAAAGTCGTGTACCCGAATTGCTTGCCGAAAAACAATTCGATTTTCTGATTGGAAAAGCTGATTACATCTCTAATCCCGGCGATTTCATCTGGAACCGCATTATGGAAAGTGCTAAAGCCTCAGACAGTGTATTGCTTTTTGAAAAAGAATTAAACAAGCAATTCCGCGAAGACAAAAAATATGCATTTGAAGAACGAAACGGTAAAATCGTAAAACAATATTCAACTGCTTATACCATTGCTTACAATAATAAACTAGACGATATGGTGGAAAGAAGAATGCGTCAATCAATATATGCCATTGCCTCGTTTTGGTATACTGCATGGATAAACGCTGGTCAGCCTGATTTAAAAGAACTCGCTCACCAGCATTTTTCCACCGATGAATTAAAATCTTTTGATTCATTGAATTTACAATGGAAAGAAGGGAGGAGGATGTTGGGGAGGGAGGAGTGAGGCCCCCTCAATCCCCCCAAGGGGGACTTTGATTATGTTTTGCTTGGGTTAACCACGAATTCACGAATTAATTTTACCGCGGAGAAGAAGAGAAAGTAGAGATTTCGCAGAGATAGTCGTTTTCTGAATATTTGTTCAAAAGGTTGAAATTCTTAGCAATGTCTCCTGAAAGGGACGTTGCGTTGCTAAAAGTTTTGTTCAAAAGGTTTGATAAGTTCAATGCGTTCAAAAGGTTAACAAACCCCAAACCAGCAAAGCGAATTAAACCATTAAACCAGCGGAGCGACTTAAACCTTTAAACGAACAACGACCAAACCCCAAACTTAAATTTTCCTACATTTGCATCTCGATTTTTCCATAAGCATAAATACCCGTTTCAATAAAAAGCCATGATTCACAATTTCAACGCCGGACCTTCCATTTTACCTAAAGAAGTTTTTCAACAAGCTGCGGAAGCGGTAATTGAATATAATAATTCCGGTTTGTCGATATTGGAAATGGGTCATCGTACTCCTGAATTCACGGCAATTATGGAAGAAGCCAGGGCTTTGGTAAAAGAATTGATGAATTTAGATGATGAGCATAAAGTACTTTTTCTTCACGGAGGTGCATCTACACAGTTTATGCAAGTACCAATGAATTTGCTTGATCCTAAAGATTCGGCAGCTTATGCAGATACCGGTGTTTGGAGCAGTAAAGCCATCAAAGAAGCCAAACTTTTCGGTAAAGTGGATGTGGTTTGTTCTTCTAAAGAACAGGGTTTT
>CALPIT020000158.1 GCA_943323705.2 Streptomyces griseus | reverse complement strand
AATCTTCCTCTGCCACCGGGCATCACATGTTTTTCAAGAACTGTTACCTGCCAGCCGGCTTTTGCCATGAAGGAGGCTGCAGACATACCTGCAAAACCCGAACCGATTACAACTGCTTTTTTCACGCTGGAAAGATATAGAAAGATATACTATTAAACTTATGAAAATGATAATTAAAACCTGGCAATTTCCGCTTTCAATAATTTTCTAGCGAAGTGTATCCTGCTTTTTATGGTTCCTAGCGGTTCGCTCAAGTAGTCTGAAATTTCATTGTATTTATATCCTTCGTAATAAAGTACAAAAGGATGTTTAAATATTTCAGGCAAACGTTCAACAGCAGCTTCTATCTCTTTGAGTTTGATTTTCGACTCTGCTTGGTTGGATACAGACGACTGATTATGGTCTAATAAAAAATCATTTGGAGTGTTGTCAAAGATTACATTTTGACGACTTTTCCTGCGGTAACTGTTAATGAAGATATTACGCATGATCGTGTACATCCATGCTTTAACATTGGTGCCAACACTATATTTTTCTTTATTGGCCAATGCTCTGAACAAAGTTTCCTGAGTCAAATCTTTTGCAGATTCATTGTCTCTGGTTAATGTAAAAGCAAATGGTTTTAAAAAATCAACATTGCTGACAACTAGATTTTCAAATTCTTTAGTAGACATTTTGTTTAACTTTTGATAAAACGAAGTTAAACGTAAACATTCAAATACCGAAACTTTTTGTTTAATATTTTTAAAAAAATGTTCTACAAATTAGAGATGAAGTCCATCACTTCAGAAAAGCTTCTTTTGAACATAACTGGAGGCTGTATCTTTTTTTCGTAATTCTGGGTGAGTTGGCCGGAGATGATACATGGTGTTTCAGCAAGATTTTTAGATATATTAGCTAGAAACTTATCGAAATTAAAGTTCTGTCCCGGGCGGGTGATATGACAATACAGAAAATCAGGTTTCTTTACTTTAACCACATATCCCACATCAGCAAGCGGTACGTTTGTGCCTAAGTAAATGACTTCAATGCCTCTGCTTTTTAAGAGATAGTACATAAATAATAGTCCCATCTCGTGGTATTCAGCTTCAGGAAGAAACAATAGAATGGTTTTGTTTATTTTTAAAGGAGAAGAAACGCCCTCAATACCAACAATCAATTTCTGACGTATGATATTAGTAACCAAGTGTTCTTGTGCAGGGTTTATGTGATTGGTTAACCAAAGTATCCCAATTTTTTCCATGTATTTGAAAATAATCTGGGTAATCGTTCTTTCAATACCTCTAGCTAAGATGTAACTGCTTAAAGTTTCTTCAAAAGCCTTGGTATTCAAGTCTACCATGTGTTGCACCAATTCATTTACAATACGTTCCTGCTGTGCTTCCTGTTGGTTTAAAGTAAGTACCTTCTCTCTTATTTCAGTATTGGTCATCTTGTCGATATGAGAAACCTTATAGCCGTATTTGTTGAGCAATGCTATGTTGAGGATGGTTTTCAACTCATTGTTCGAGTAGTACCTGATATTGGTAAAAGTCCTTTCGGGCTTTAGGAAATTGTAACGTTGCTCCCAGATTCTGAGAGTATGGGCTTTGATTCCTGATAAGTTTTCAAGGTCTTTGATAGTAAATGAGTTCATAATATAGCGATTATATTATGTAATACAATTTGGATGGGAAATTGTTTAAGAGAGAGGAAGGAATGCATAATGTAGGATGTAAAATATCCAATATCGAATGTAAAAGTGGGATTTAGGGGCAGAAATGAACATGCTCTCATGAATTGGAAACCACACCTCTAAAATGTAGAATGTAAAATATCCAATGTAAAATAGCTTGCTCCGACACCTAGTGGTAAAACTGGTATTTCGCATACAGACATGGTCATTCTCTCTGAATTGGAAACACATGTATCTCACCGCGTAATTTGTATTTACTCTATTTCTCTTCGGTAAAAATTTTTGCCAATGCTCCTTTGCGAGACTTGCGTGAAAACTATTCGTTTATCACCCCATCACCAAATCCTTACTTCTTATTTTCCATTTCTATCACCTTCTCCCACAACTCCGGAATCCTCTTCACCCACACCAATTCTTTTTGTTTAGTTCTGGCATCTTGTACCGGCGAACCAAAATAAATTTTACCAGCTTCCAAATCACCACCAACACCACTTTGAGCGAGTACAACTGCATTCTTCTTGATGGTAAGTGTTTTGCTGACACCTACTTGTCCCCATAAGGTAACACCATCTTCAAGAGTGGTGGCGCCTGCAATGCCAACTTGTGCCGCAATTAAACAATTCTTTCCAATTACGGTATCATGACCAATATGAATCATGTTGTCAAGTTTGGAACCTGCACCAATAATCGTATCATGACTAACTCCACGATCAATTGTGCAACCAGCACCAACCTCTGCAAAATCTTCAATAATTACTCTTCCACAATCAGGCATTTTTTTATACCACACTTCACGGTCTTTTTTAGTGTTGTAATAAAATGCATTACCACCAATTACCGCTCCCGCCTGAATGATAACGTTATCACCAATAATGCAATGATCCATGATGGTAACGTTTGGATAAATGATACAATTTTTTCCAATGGTTACATGGTTACCTATAAACACATTTGGATAAACAAAACTGCCTTCACCAATAGATGCTGAATCACTTTTTAAAGTTGTTGAAGGTTCAAATGGACGAAAGTGATTCACGATTTTACAATACGCATCAAATGGACTATCGACAACTAGTAAAGCTTTTCCTTCGGGTGCTTCCATTTCTTTATTGATGATAATGTAAGTCGCTTCACTGTTGATGCACTTGTCGTAATATTTTGGATGATCAACAAATACCAAATCTCCGGTTGATACTTTATGTATTTCATTGATGCCTGTTGCTGAATAATTGTTGTTGCCGATAATTTTTGTGGCGTTGATTAATTCGCCAATCCATTGAATGGAAACCGGTGAAGGGAATTGCATGATTGAATGATTAGTTTTTTGTTTTGGATGATTTGTTTTTTTCTTCGAGATGATTTTCGCCCCATTGTTGCATAGAAGTAATAATGGGCTGCAATGTTTTTCCGTAAGGTGTAAGACTGTATTCTACAGTAGGTGGAACAGTGGCAAATGCTTTTCTTTTCACCACTTTTTCTTTTTCCAATTCTTTCAATTCTTTAACGAGCATTCTGGAAGTGATGCCATTGATATCTCTTTCCAGTTCCTTAAAACGCAATGTCTCTGTTTTTAATAAACTGTAAATAATGGGGAACCGCCATTTACCTTTAAAAATGTTTAATGTATATCTGAAAGGACAAGAAAGTAAAATATTTTTTTCCGCCATGATTCACTGTTTACTGCATTACTTACAAAAAGTATATTGATATACAATTAAGTAACTGGTTACAAATATATATCAATGTATTATATTTGCGGCAACAAAAATAAAATTAAAAAACATGGCAACAACAACTTGGAATTTTGATGCATCACATTCTCATGTAGGATTTAAAGTGCGTCACTTGATGATTACAAATGTAAAAGGAGAATTTGCAAAATGCACTGCAAGTGTAACTACAGAAGACGATCAGTTTGATTCGGCTAATATTAAATTCAGCGCAGAAGTGGCATCAATTTCTACTGGCAGCGAACAAAGAGATGGTCACTTAAAAGGAGCAGATTTTTTTGACGCAGATCAATTTCCATCAATCGAATTTGAAAGCAATGGAATGACAAAAACAGGAAAATCAACTTATACCATTCATGGCAATCTTACGATCAAAGGAATTACAAAAACTGTTGAAGTAAATGTATTGGCTTCTGAATTGGTTAAAGATCCATGGGGTCAAATTAAAATTGGATTTGAAATAACATCAATTATCAACAGAGGCGATTATGGTTTGGTATGGAACGCACCTCTTGAAGCTGGCGGTATGTTATTGAGTGATGATGTATATGTAAATGCAGAAGTACAATTTGTGAAAGGAGCATAATAAAAAAGTAAAAAGTAAAAATTTAAAAAGAGGCAATTGTAATTCAGTTGCCTCTTTTTTTATGAATAATTTCTGTTTATTCAAAAAAAATAAAAATTTTTTAGTGCATAAAATATTTATTCGTTGGCAAAAAATCAAACAAAAAAAACAATCACATTTTTAAATTCAAACAACAATATATTTTATCCATTCTCTTGAAACATCAGTGAAATCAATAGTTTCAATAACGCTTATTTTTTTGAATTTTAAATTTTGAATTTTGATTTCAAATCAACACAACAAAATCAACATGCCCTTATCCACAATGCAAAACAAAATGTTGATAAAATACTTTGAAATATTTTTCTGTATAGCAAAAATTATTTTTAATATTGTGTCGGAGAATTTATTCTCCGGTACTTACTAACCCATTATATATTAAAGCCTGGCACAAAAATGCTGGGCTTTTTTAATGAAAAAAAAGTAAAAAGTAAAAATTAAAAAGTAAAAAATGTTGGTCCTGTTTTTGAATTTTAAATTTTGACTTTTGAATTAACAACGTCTCTCATTCTCCAAACAAAGAATTTATCAGTTAACTTGCATCAAAATAAAAATTATTATGCTAAAGTCAATGACAGGGTTTGGAAGAGCAGAACAAACAGTAGGCGACAAAACATTTTTTGTAGAGATTAAAACATTAAACGGAAAACAGTTCGAACTGCAATTGAAATTACCACCATTGTTGAAACCTTTTGAATTTGACATTAGAAATGTGATTCAAGAAAATTTAATCAGAGGTACAATTGATTGTTACATTAGCATCAAACAAAACGGCACTTCAAAGCCAGTTATCATCAATACCGAATTGATTAAATCTTATTATAATCAAATTCATCAACTCGCAGGGGAATTGAATGTTGATACCAATTCTGTATTAAGTTCATTACTTCGTTTACCTGAAGTGGTTTCTCCAAGTATGGAAGTTTTAAATGAAAACGATTTTGCATCTTTTAAAGAGGTTTTGCATAAAGCCATTACTGAATTAAATAACCACAGACTGGAAGAAGGTGCTTCTCTGGAAAAAGATTTACTTACGCGCATTGAAAAAATTAAAGAACAGGAAGAAGCTATTCTTGTTTTTGAACCCAAAAGAAAAATCAGAATAAAAGAAGATATCAATAAATTACTTTTAGAACATGTAGGCAAAGAAAATATAGACAACAACAGAATGGAACAGGAGTTGATTTACTACATGGAAAAAATTGACATTCATGAAGAACAGATTCGCTTAAGACAGCATTGTGATTATTTCAAAGAGATGCTGAATGATGCAGAATTTAGTAAAGGAAAAAAACTGTCTTTTTTATTACAGGAAATAGGAAGAGAAATTAATACCACAGGCAGTAAAGCATATGATGTGGATATTCAAAAATGTGTGGTATTGATGAAAGATGAACTCGAAAAAGCAAAAGAACAGGTGCTGAATGTTCTATAATTATAACTTGTTACATTTATTTTTGTAATTGTCCATGATGAATTCAAATACAAGACTAATCACTTTTTGCACACTGCTGTTTTTATTAAATAGTTGTCGACAAATAGATGTGTATGAAAAAAGCATTCCCATTAGTCATCACAGTTGGAAACAAAATTATGCTTGTAAAGGCTCTTTTGAGATCAGCGATACCTTGGCTTATTATAATATTTATATTGTACTCAGACATACCGATGCGTACAAGTATAACAACATATGGTTGAATGTTGGTTTGAAAGCTCCCGGTGATATCATGAACTACCAGAAACAGAATTTGAAACTAAGCGATGATGCACATGGCTGGTATGGTTCAGGCATGGACGATATTTGGGAATTCAGAAAGTTATTGAACAGCACCCCGATGCGATTCAAAAAAAATGGTATGTATCAGTTTTCTTTACTCAACATCATGCGCGACAATCCGCTTGAAGGGGTAATGAGTGCGGGCATTAGGGTGGAGAAGGTTCGCGGGGTTGGGAATTGAGGAATTGGTTTTTGCGAAAATGAGTAAGTTAACCACGAATTCACGAATAAGTTGTTTCAAAAGTTCAATAAGTT
>CALPIT020000157.1 GCA_943323705.2 Streptomyces griseus | reverse complement strand
TTAGGAATACAAGGTTCCACTACATCACTTATGTTTCCAATACGATAAGTAGCTGTAGAGCTTCTAATATCTGGGATTTTTCCTGTGATGGTAAAACAAGCTGTGTTACAACCTAAGGTAGTATCTCTAGGGCATGTATAAGACATGTTTTGCGAAAACAATTCAGTTGATAAGATTACCAGTAGAATGAGGGGTAAAAATCTTTTCATAATTTGATCGTTATAATATTCAAAAAAGCGCTACAAGATAAGGTTTTTTAAGTGTATTCAGTAGAAATTGACAATGCTTTTTATCTCATAGTGTCTATCCCTAAAAAACTTCAATTTCATCTGCAAAAAGCCAAGCTTTATTTCCTGCTCCCGGCATTCCGGAAGGGATGTTTCCGAAATTTTGAGCCACAATTTTCAAAAACCTTGATTTTGAGGGTTTTGTCATCTTATAAATGAGGTTGGATTTGCCTTCAGGTTCACTTAAAACAGCTGATAATTCATAAACTACCCCATTTTTACTCTCAAAAATGCTTACTTGGGAAGGTCGATAGATCCAACTGACATTTTGTTCAAATGCATGAAGTTTTACGGAATCTATGCTTACAATTTCCCCTAAATCAATCGTGACATTTAAATCTGTTCCCGAAAATCCCAAAAACTGAGATGACTTAGACATTCCTTTGGTGTTTTGAATGCCATCCACAAGTGTTATGATGCCACCAACCGCATAGCTGTTGCTTGGGGGATTGACTATTTCTATTTTTCTGCCGCTAGCCTTATTAATATGAAACTCTTGAGTCATCCAAGAGCCTAGATATTCCCCTTTTTTATTTTTGATTATCGCTTTATACTTCCCCGTACTTGAAACAGGAATAGGTGAATTGTATTCAGTTTCAACTTTGCTATTTTGGGAATTTACATAAATAGCCCCATCAGGATAATTTGACGTTAAATTCCATTTTATGCCTTTGTATTCATCTGTTGTGATTGTTGGTTGGATATCATAATATGCCCTGCTGAAATTTATATTCCAGAAATCGTATTTTTCAAAAATCCCCGGTATTTTAGTTTCAAAATGTGCCCAGTTTCTGATTGATTTTGGGCTCCATAACACTTCAGCCAAAGCACTCATTCTTGGGAATAACATGTATTCTACTTTTTTTTCATTATCCATGTATTCTGTCCACATGTTGGCTTGCCCACCTAAAATATATTTTGCCTCCTCGTTGCTTAAAATATTGGGAACTGGCTCGAAATCATAAACCATTTTTAAAGAATTGTAGCCTCCTATGGTAAGTGAATCTTCATTCTTACTTTGAGCATGATCAAAATAAACAGGTGTGCCCGGAGTCATTATCGCATTGTGATGACTTTTAGCAGCGGCAATCCCGCCTTCTTCGCCTCTCCAGCTCATCACCGTTGCATTAGGTGCAAGTCCACCTTCAAGAATTTCATCCCAACCAATTATATTTCTTCCTTTACTATTTAAATATTTTTCTATCCTGGAAATAAAATAACTCTGTAACTCATGTTCGTTTTTTAAATTGTTTTCTTTCATTCTTTTTTGACACAATGCACAGTGTTGCCATCTTTCTTTCGGGCATTCGTCGCCGCCAATATGAATTAATTTTGATGGAAACAATTGCATGACTTCATCAAGTACATTTTCAAGAAAAGTAAAACTGCTGTCATTGCCAGCACAAAGCACATCATCTGAAACGCCCCAAGTTTCCATTACTTTATATGGCCCTTTGGTACAGCCCAAAAAAGGGTAGGAGCTTAAGGCAGCCATACTGTGTCCAGGCATTTCAATTTCTGGAATGATATTTATATATCGCGCCTCAGCATATTGTACAATGTCTTTGATTTGCCCCTGAGTATAATAGCCACAATATTTTATTCCATCATACAATCCACTGCCATATGAACCTGATAGCGTCTGATCTCTGCAGCTACCCGTTTGTGTTAGTAATGGATATTTTTTGATTTCAATCCGCCAGCCTTGGTCTTCTGTTAAATGCCAGTGAAGTGTATTGAATTTATACAAAGCGAGAAAGTCAATATATTTTTTAATAAAATCAACAGTAAAAAAATGTCTTCCCACATCAAGATGCATGCCCCTATAACTGAATCTTGGCGCATCATTTATGTCTAATGCCTGAATTTGTAAATCTTTTTGGTTGATTGGTATCAGTTGAATTAATGTTTGAACGCCATTAAAAATTCCTTCAGCATTTCCTTTGATCGTTATCTTTTTATCTGTAATGCTGAGTTCGTATTGATTGATGTTTCCATAAGTATCATCAAGTTGAAATTCAATAGTATTCCCCTTTTTCGATTTTTCATTTGAAGTAAATAGGTCGATTTTATAGAATTTTAATAGATAGTCTGCTAAGTATTTTTTTGAATTTTCTGTTTTGCTGTCATTGATAATTACTGTTTGATTTGTTAGTACAAACACACCTTGGTTAATCTTTGTCATTGCTGGTTCTGGTGTAATATTGACCCGATTTTGAGCAATGGCATTCAATTGAATGGTAATGCCAATTAGTAAGATTAATTTTTTCATTTGCTGATTATTATTGTTGAAGTACAGGAAAGTTAATATTGCTACTATGGAATATTTTTACCATAATTTTCTTGAAGTCTTCGGGATTGGCTTCCGGTATTCTCATAAATTGTTGCGGGTTTTTATCAATCAGTGGAAACCAAGAGCTTTGTATTTGCACCATAATTCTATGGCCTTTTTTGAAAGTATGGGCAACGTCATTAAGATTGATTTTTACGGGTGTCATATTTTCTGGAATAAATGCTTCGGGTATTTCAAGGCTATTTCTGAATTTACCTCTCATAACTTCAGCTCTTACCAATCTTTGATAGCCGGCCATTTGAAATCCTTTGGGCGCATTCCTGAAATTGGGTTCATTGTCGGGAAGCACATCGATGACTTTCACAATGAAATCTGCATCTGTACCAGTGATGCTTACATTTAAGTTGGCTGTTATCGAACCGACAACTGTAATGTCTTTTTCGAGTATGCCCGACTGGTAGTATAATACATCCGGTCTTGTATATGCGAATCTTTGATCTTCGGCCATGTAATCATTGTTGCGGCTTGCATAAATTCCGTTTGTATATGGTACGGGTTTGTTGGGGTCACTGATGTATTCATCAGCTGTATTTTTATTTCCTGAGATTTTGGTGAGTTCGTTTTTCTCATTTAGATAAAATGAAAAATTACTAATATTTAATGGTGGCCATTGATTATAATTGGTCCATTTGTTAGAACCTGTTTCGAAAATGGTAGCTTCTGATATATTGAAACTGTCTTTGTCTTTTAGGTAATAATTGAAAAATGAAGTTTCAATGGAATCTTGGAAAGTCTTGCTGGTATTCGATTTGAAATCGTGAGATGCATATTGTTTCCATTCTGTGGATGCCCAAGCGCCATGAGTCCAAGGGCCCATTACAATTTTACAATTGTTGTTTGTTTCTCCTGATTCTATAGTTTCATATGTCTTCAATGCTCCGAATAGGTTTTCAGCGTCAAACCAACCTCCAACAATTAAAGTGGGGGTCTTGATGTTTTGTAGGTGGTTTCTGATGTTTCTTTTTTTCCAGTAATCGTCATAAGTGTCGTGCTGTAAGTATTCATTCCAAATGGAGCATTTGTTGTTGTAATATGTTAACGACTGTGTGTTTTTCAATGAACCTAAATTATTGAAAAATGAATAAGCGTCTTTAGTAAAAAAATTGAAAACAGATTTACTGTACTCTTTTACAGGTGTAGTTCTTTCCGCTCCATAATAGTTAATGAAATCAAAGTTGTCCATTAGGAAAAATGCGCCATTGTGATTGGCATCGTCTCCTTCGAATTCATCAGTTACTGGAGCTTGTGGGCTAACGGCTTTGATTGCCGGGTGCGCGTCGATCAAACTAGCTGTTGCATAAAACCCCGGATATGATATGCCATAAATGCCTACACGACCATTATTGTTTTTGATGTTCTTTAAAAGCCAGTCGACCGTATCGTAAGTATCACTGCTTTCATCTACTTGTTTTTTTGTTTTGTTTTTTATGTGTGGGGTCATTTCTAAATTTATCCCTTCGCTCATGTATCTTCCTCTAACATCCTGACAAACAAAAATGTATTTTTCTTTCATTAATTTGGGGTTGGGGCCAATAGATTTTGAATAGCTGGTATCACCATATGGGCCACATGAATAGGGCGTTCTTTCCAGCAGGAAAGGATATTTTTCATTCATTTCTTTGGGAACATAAATGACTGTATATAATTGAATACCATCCCTCATTTTTATGTTGGTGTCAATTTTTATAAAATTATCTTTTACAAAATTTGGGGTGCTTTGACTAAAAACCATTTGAACGAAAAATATTGAAATGGCAAAGAAACAGAGGATGGTTTTTCTCATCTAATGAAATTAAGTTGTGGCTAAATTACTTAATATTAGTTCTCGCATTCTTTTATCCATTATTTTTAATCTACAAATCATTAACATGCACGACCATACTCAATTAATTGATTCCTTTTTTAATGCTTTCAGTCAACGTGATTATAATACAATGAAGTCTTTAGCTAAGTCAACTCTCGTATATTATGACCCACTTTATGGATACTTAAATGATGGCGATGTATTTCTGATGTGGGAATCAAGGTATGGGCAAAAAGACTTCTCATTAACATATACTTGCATAAAAGATGAAGGCGATGGCTATTTTACAGTTAAAATTGAAGTTGTTTATTTTAATAAGAAAACTATTACTCAACAGATAAAAGCTTTTATAAGAGTAGAGAATGATTTGATAAGCGAATGCAGTCATGCTTTTAGTGTACATCAATTGTGCAAACAAGAATATGGTTTGCTTGGGCACTTATTAGGTTGGAACAGGTTAATACAACAGCGTATAAAAAATGATGCCAGAAGAGAACTCCTGGCATACAAATCTGAATGGATAAATTAAGTGTTGATTAATCTATTTTAGTAATCTTAATAATATTAGTTGGCAAATGAGCTTCAATTGGAGTACTTCCGGTATTGATAACCACATCTCCTGAGTTGATAAATCCTCTTTCTTTTAATATTTTTATTTGATCGCCAATGATATCATCTAAGCTAATTTCTTCAGCGTAGTAAAAAGCACGAACACCCCAGCTTAAACTTAGTTGACTGATAAGGCTTTTTTCTTTACTGAAAATATAGAGTGGTGATTTTGGTCGATAACTACTAAGCATAAACGCTGTGTAGCCACTTTGCGTCATTCCGATAATAGCATCAGCTTGAGCATCGTTGCCTAGTTTGCAAGCGCTGTAACAAATTGCATCGCTTAAATAAGATGGTGAGTGAGGTTGAGGAGAAAGAATGTCGTCGCGATTGTAGTCATAGACGGTACTTTCTACACCCATAATAATTTTGCTCATGGTTTCTACAACTAGAGTAGGGTAGTTGCCCATTGCAGTTTCGCCACTTAGCATCACGGCATCGGCTCCTTCAAGAACTGCATTAGCCACATCACTTACTTCACTTCTATTGGGCTTGGTTCTGTCGATCATACTCTCCATCATTTGAGTAGCCACGATAACAGGTTTCGCGCGACGCATAGATTTGCGAATGATTTCTTTTTGAATTACTGGGACTTGTTCTACAGGGATTTCAACTCCCAAGTCACCACGGGCAACCATGATGCCATCGCTTTCTACTATAATGTCTCTTAGATTTCTTAATGCCTCAGGCATTTCGATTTTCGCAATTACTTTAATCTTGCTATTTCTTGCTTTAATGATTTCCTTTAATTCTGTAATGTCAATTGCTTTCCGAACAAAAGAAAGGGCCACCCAATCCAAATCTTGTTCAATAATAAATTCAAGATCGGCTCTGTCTTTTTCTGTCAAAGAGGGCATGGATAAAGCGGTGTCCGGAAGGTTTACTCCCTTTTTAGGAAGTAACATACCACCAAGAGAAATAGTTACTTTAATTTCTTTGTCATTAAGGATTTCTTTTACTCTAACTTCCATTTTTCCATCATCAATGAAAATTCGCTCATTCACTTTTACATCAGTGCAAAGGCTTGGGTAAGAAACGTAAACTTTTTCCTTTGTACCAACG
>CALPIT020000156.1 GCA_943323705.2 Streptomyces griseus | reverse complement strand
TGCGTAAGGATAAAAGAAAATTACTTCCACATCGAAAAGCACAAACAAAATAGCCACCAGAAAATACTTGATGGCCATAGGTTGACGGGCATTACCCTTGATTTCGATTCCACTTTCAAAATTCTGAAGTTTATCTGAAGTTTTTCTTTTGGGTCCCAATTTATCGGAGCCCCAGATAATAGTGAAGACCAAGCCTAATGCAAAAACAAGCTGAATAACTATGGGCAAGTAATTTGCCGCGCTACTGGTTTCTGTAAGGAAAATATTTAAGGGCATATTGTACACTTGAAATTTGGTATGCAAAAATAAGACAGCTACGCTAATATACAAGCATGAAAAAATAAAAAACCCGACATTTTTAAATATCGGGTTTATAAAAAATAGGTTTAGCGGTTTTTCAAAAAAACTTATGGCTTTTGAGCAGCAGGTTTGGGTTTTTGGGCAGCCGATTTTGGTGCAGCTGTTAAAATCGCTTTATTAGCATTTGCTTCCGCATCCGCAGGGTCAAGTGATAAGATTTTATCCAAATATGAAACCGCAGAAGCTTTGTCTTTTTTGATATTCGCATCATAAGAAGCAAAATATCTGTAGCTGGTGATTAATTGTGACTTGAATTTCACAGTATCTGCCAGTCCGATTTGTATGGTTCTTTCAAAAGCAGTATTAGCCAATCCCAATTGTAATGTACTATCTATGATCCAGCTTGTTTTACCGGTCATAAAAAAGCCAAAAATATCATCAGGAAACTTTTGTGAGTAAACACTGAAGATACTTATAGCAGAATCATAAACAGAACCTTTGTAATAGTTGTAGCCTGTATTGTACAAATCTACTTTTCCCGGATTCTTTTTGATTGATAGAATTTTTTTGTACCAATCCGCAGCATCCTTATAATTTTTCTTCGCTTCGTAGGCTTGAGCGATACTTTTTACATATTGTACTTTGTTTGATTCTACTGAATCTATCGCCAATGCTTTATCAACAAACAATCCGGCTTGTGCTTCATTACCCGGAATTTTCAGCAGGTTTTTAGCATATTCTATGTAATCGCCAGAAGTGATTTTATCGGCAGACTGACGTTTGAAATATTCTGCATAATTCTCAACTGCCTTTATAGAATCTTTCATACGATTGTACGCATTGGCTTTCAAACCAAAAAGATTTGGATATGGATTAGATGCTTCCGCAGTAATACACTCATCTGCTTTAGAAATCGCATCCATGAAATATCCTTGCGCATATTTCAATGCGGCTCTATAGTAGCATGATTTGTAATCTTCATCGGAGTTGGCTAGCCATTTTTCAAAATAATCTGCAGCTTTTAATACATTAGATTCATAATAATAGTTGAATAGATTTGAATATACAGGTGCATAAATAGCATCGTTTGCAATGGCATTTTCAAAATGCTCCATGAATATGCTTTCCTGTCCTTTGCCTTGTGATTGGTACAATTTTCCAATTCTGTAGTTTGCTCTGGCATATTTTGGATTGAGTACCAATGCTGCCTGATAAGACTGTACCGCATTTCCGCCATCATCATTTTTACGATAAGCGTCGCCAAGATTTACAAGCACATCTGGATCATTGAACTTTTTTATTAAAGTCGCTTGTTTTAGTTTTTCGATTGCATATTGTGCATCTCCATTTTTCGAATCCGGATTGCCATTGGCAAAACCAATTGCATTTAAAACGGCTATATTTTTTCCTTGACTTAATGAAATGGCAGCTTCGAAATGATTTCTAGCATCCTGAGTCTTGCCTTCTAATAACTCAACATGCCCAATTCCTGCCATTAATAATTGACTGTTAGAAACAGATAATTTAGATTGATAAAGGGCTTTTACATCTGCAATGTCTTTTGGGGAAACATCGTCTGGCAATATCATTGATTGGCCCAGATAATAAATCGCTTCTTCGTTGTTGGGGTCAGTTGCCAATGTTTTTTGAAATGCATCTTTTGCACTTTTAAAACGCTCATAATAAAGAAACTTTTTTCCTTGCTCCACAGTTTGGGCAAAAACTGAGTTTGTGAGTAAAGTAATCAATGTCAGCAGCCCGAATTTAACCTTGTTCATTTTATTTTATTTTAACCTTTTCGAATTATAAAAATAGATAAGAAACTGTAAATGATATATTTATTTTTTAGGTAAAGTTCTGTTAATCTGCACGTTCCTCACTTCAAAATCCATGACCGGACCTAAATACGACCTTTTAAAAATCAATTGTCCCCTTTCAAATTTCAAAAAAGAAGTAAATCCTGTTCCCAAACCTTCGTAATTTTCTTTGTTGATGTAATAAACATTTCTAACCAACGGATATCTTCTGGTAATCATAGATTCTTGCATAGGCTTTACGAAAGGTTCATTTTCGCAAATATCGCATTTTACATACCCGATTTTCACTGTTTTCAATAATTTAACCTGAGCACTATCTTCCGGATTTCCAATCCAGCTAATGCCAACCAATCCGATTGCATTTTCATGACTCCCAACATATCGTATTACATCAGCACTGTTTTTTACCGCTTTCACAACAGAGGTGTCGTAAGCAGCACCTTTTAAAATTGAATCTTTGATAAACCTCACCGTACTGGTGGCATTTAATCCATCAAAAACAACCGTTTTATGGTTAACATATGATTTCCCGGATAATAATTGTTGTAAAGATTCCAAACTAAATAACGTGTCGTTGGAATTAGCATTTACAATTACCGTTACCGCATCCGAAGCCACTGGATTACAGCCTGGATTGTATCCCAGAGAATCTATCATGTATTTTTCCTCTTTTCTGTTCAAGCCTCTACCCACAATAATCAAGCGATTTGAACTGTCTCTGAAAAAATCTTTAAAACAGTCTGCCTCCGACTTGTAAATTGCTATGATGTGGGCTTCAGGATATGATGCTTCAAACATTTTTATTTCTTGCTCTATAACAGGGCGAAAAGACTCGTCAACACTGATTAAAATTGTGCCTGAAATGGGTGTGTCTGAGTTTGATTTTGTAATGGATTCAGTATGGCAACTCACCAAAAAAGCAGAAATTACAATTAAGAAAACGAATATTTTTTTAGTGTTGTTCATCAATCTTTCAGGTAATTTTTTTTATAACCACGATAAATTCTAAAAATTCCGTAGATGATACAAACACCTCCAAAAACTTTCATCACTGAATCGTCGTAACGAGCTGCCAGATCTGTATTGAATCTTTTAATAAATATAAAAAAAACGCCCATGCCCATCCACAAAACTCCCATGCCCATATCCATAATACTGCGCATGTTGATCACTCCTTTTTCTCTGACACTGAGTTTTTCGTTCTCTTTTTCTTCTATTGACATAAAAATTGCAGCCTTTAATTTGGCTGCAATTTAATAAAGTTATTTTGCTATTATTCTGATGACATAAATTTTACGGGAATCATATAATAAACTGAAACATTTTCTCCCTGAGATTTGCCAGGATTCCATGCTGGCATTTTTTTGAGAACCCTAATGACTTCCTGGTTAAATTCATCGCCACCATCTTCTACAACTGTAAATCCTTTTAATTTACCATCATAACCTACAATAAATTTGACTTTCACACTTATCATTTCGCCTTCATTTAAGATTTCAGGATTGGTGAGGTTTCTTTCAAGGAATTTCTTTAGTGCATCCATTCCTCCTGGAAAAGAAGGCATAACTTCTGCAGTTAAAATCGGTGTTGTTTTATCTATTGGTTTTATAACATTAGTGATAACTGTTCCGCTATCGCTATTACAATTCAAACATTTTATAATTGGCTTATCGCCGGTTATACCAGTTTGTGTAATGGAAGCAATTTGTGCGCTGTCAAGGTTTTTACTCAAATTAGTAGCAGATTCTGTGCTGTCTACAATTTTTACTTTTGAGATAAACAGTTGTGAATTCGTTTTCGTTGGTTGAGATTTAGGTGTTTTGATAATAGCTTGTTTTGGAACAGGCTTTGCTGGATTCGGAATTTTATACAAAACAGTTTCAATTGTGGGGGCGGCGTTCAGTTTTTCATGTTTGGCAGACCGACTCACCAAGAAAAAAAGCAGCAATACAATTGAAAAAATTATAGCTAAGGATTTGTATAAACGGGCGTCATATTCTTTTCTAAGTTGATAGGCGCCGTATTTTTTGTTTCTGTTTTCAAATAGGATATCGAGTAAATCGGCTTGTAAAATTTTATTGGCTTCCATGGCTCTTAATTTAAAGGTGAAAAAATAAAAGGCAATTGATTTGTGTATTAGATGTTTACTGCTTAATTATTCCATAATCAATTCGCTAATAATTATCTTTGCTTCGAAATTTTAAACAAAAATTCAAGCATGAAGATCCTTATGGTTTGTTTGGGCAATATCTGCAGAAGTCCTTTGGCTGAAGGCATTTTGCAACACAAAGCCAGCCGGGCAGGATTGAATTGGACGGTTGAAAGTGCCGGCACCAATGGTTATCACAACGGAGAAGCTCCTCATCATATTTGTCAGAAATTGTCGAAAGCGAACGGCATTGACATCAGCAATCAGCGATCCAGGCAAATCAATAAAAATGATTTTGCTTCTTATGATGTGTTGTATGCAATGGCCGGTGATGTAATGAGAGATATGACAAAAATCGCAGGAGATAAATTTGAAGCAAGCAATACCAAGTTATTTCTTGAAGAATTAAAGCCAGGTCATCAAATGGATGTTCCTGACCCATGGTATGGTGGCGAAGACGGATTCATTGAAGTATATGAATTGATCGAAAAAAACTGTGACAAAATCATCGAAAACTATTTAAACAAAACAGCAGCATTATAATGTCAAAACCAAGTTTGCCACAAGGAATGAGAGATTTTTCCGCAACAACTGTGAGAAAAAGAAATTTCATTTTTAGTACGATTAAAAATGTGTTTGAATGTTACGGTTTCGAACCACTCGAAACCCCTGCGATGGAAAACCTGGAAACACTCATGGGTAAATATGGAGAGGAAGGCGACAGATTGATTTTCAAAGTGCTCAACAACGGTTTGAATGATCCCAAAAACACTGAGAAAGCAAAAGAAGGTTTTGAAAAAGTACTACAAGGAAAAAGCAGCAGTCTATTGACTGAACGAGCATTAAAATATGATTTGACGATTCCCTTTGCAAGATTTGTAGCCATGAATCATGGACAACTCACGTTTCCATATAAACGCTATCAAGTACAGCCTGTTTGGAGAGCCGACCGCCCACAAAAAGGTAGGTACAGAGAATTTACACAGTGTGATGCCGATGTGGTAGGAAGCACTTCCCTTAGAAATGAAGTAGAGCTGGCTGGCATCTACCATAGTGTTTTTACAAAGCTTGGATTAAAAGATTACACACTTAAAATCAACAGCAGAAAAATCCTTTCTGCATTGGCTGAAATATGTGGAGGAAATCAATATTTAACAGACATTACTATTGCAATAGACAAGCTAGATAAAATCGGCATCGACAAAGTAAAAGCAGAACTCATTCAAAGAGGATTGAACGACTCACAGGTAAGCATAATCGAAAAATACCTGAGCATAAGTGGTAGCAATCAGGAAAAACTGAACAAGATTGTTTCCTTACTTGAGAATAATGAAAACGCTACATCAGGCGCCAATGAACTGAATTATATCTTAAATGAGTGTATCGCATATAATATTGATATTGATTTCACTTTAGCAAGAGGATTAAATTATTATACCGGAACCATTTTTGAAGTTAAAGCGCCAGAGCGGGTACAAATGGGAAGTATTGGTGGTGGCGGCCGTTATGATAATCTGACAGAATTATTCGGTGTTCCTAATATTCCGGGAGTGGGGATCAGTTTTGGTGTCGACAGAATTTATGACGTTATGGAAGAGCTAAATTTATTTCCTGAAAATTTACAAATAGGTACAACAGCATTGTTTTTTAATATGGGCGATAGTGAAAGTAAAATTGCGTATCAACTCATGCAGCCATTACGTGAACATGGCATTTCCTGCGAACTCTTTCACGAGCCTTCCAAAATGGACAAGCAATTCAAATACGCCGATAAAAAGAACATACGCTTTGCCGTAATCATCGGCAGCAAAGAGATTGAAGAAAAAAATGCAGTTATTAAGAATTTAAAGACAGGGACTCAGGAAAATGTTGGGTTTGAAAAATTAG
>CALPIT020000155.1 GCA_943323705.2 Streptomyces griseus | reverse complement strand
GATGGTACAGAAGTTCTAGCTATTAGCATTAGTAAAAATTCAAGCATGTCTATTGGTGATGTGATCATGTTCATTAATATACTCATCTTCTCATTAGCCGCTTGGTTGATATCAATTGAAACAGCCCTATATGCCATGCTCACTTATCTAGCAGCATCCAAAACCGTTGATTTTTTAATTGAAGGTATAGAGGAATATACTTCTGTAACGATCATTTCAATTCATGAAGAAAAAATACGAGATATGATTGTCCATAAACTCGGGAGAGGAATTACCGTATATAAAGGAGAAAGAGGGTTTGGCAAAACAGGAGAAAAATTATATGATCTAAAAATAATCAACACCATTATAACTAGACTAGAAATCAGTAAAATAAAACATGAAATTGAATTGATAGACCCTGACGCATTTGTCTTCATGACAAGCGTAAAAGACATGAAAGGCGGAATGATTAAAAAAAGAAGATTAAAAGATTGACAATAACAATCAACTTGCCTACATGACTTTAACTCAGCATTTCAAAGACTTCTTCAAAAGCGAAAAAACAGGTGGTTTTATTTTAATTTTCTGCACCATCATTTCTCTTCTCATTTCCAACACAACTATCGGAAATGACTACATGCAATTTTGGGAAACTGATTTTCAGGGCCATTCCATTACACATTGGATTAATGATGGATTAATGACTATTTTCTTTTTGTTGATTGGACTCGAACTGGAACGAGAAATTTATGCTGGAGAATTATCCAATTTTAAAATTGCTTTATTCCCTGCAATCAGTGCTATTGGAGGAGTGATTGTTCCTGCATGTATTTATTTGATATATAATTTTGGAACTGACACTCAATCGGGAGCCGGCATTCCAATGGCAACGGACATTGCTTTTGCTATTGGAATATTGAGTTTGCTTGGCAATTCTGTTCCACCACAATTAAAAGTTTTCTTAACCGCACTTGCTGTTATAGATGATTTGTGCGCCATCCTAATCATTGCTTTTTTTTACACAGACCATCTCTCCTTCCCTGATTTGTTTATTTCACTTGGCATATTTGCATTACTTATTGTGTTGAACAGATTAAAAGTCCACAACTACTTACCATATTTAATTGGTGGCATTGCCATGTGGTATTTCATGCTACACTCAGGTGTACATGCTACCATCTCCGGCGTGATGTTGGCTTTTGCCATACCATTTGGAGATGGATCTGAAAAAACGATATCTTCTAGAGTAGAGCATAAATTACATTATCCAGTAGCCTTTGTTATTTTGCCTTTATTCGCTTTAGCCAACACTTGCATTGTTTTCAAAACCAATTGGCTTAGTGGTCTTTCATCTAATATTGGAACTGGAATTATTGCTGGACTATCTGTAGGAAAACCAATTGGCATTATTTTATTCAGCAGTCTGGCTGTATTCATTGGCGTAACAAAAATACCTAATGGATTAACATGGAAACATATTGTAGGAGTAAGCTTGCTTGCAGGAATAGGATTTACCATGAGCATATTCATAACACTTCTGGCATTTGACGATAAGGCTACTATAGACTCCGCAAAAATTGCCATTATTTTTGCCTCAACGCTTTCCGCAATTATCGGTTTGGTAACATTGAAATTTGCCTTAAAAACAAACAATCAAACAACATCATTGACATCAAAAGATTAATTTGTTTTATGCCATCAATATTGAATCATCATTATAAATTCGATTATCTATATTTGAGTAATTTTTTGAAACAATCATCAACTTAATTTATTCATGATTGATATTAATGCTATAAAATCTCATGTATTGTCAATATTGGAAAATGAACTCTCCAGTTCGTTAACCTATCATAATGTCAGTCACACCCTTGACGTTGAAGAACAGATATTAATTATCGCAGCAGCTGAAGGCATCACCCAGCAAGAAGACCTGGAAGATTTACAAATAGCTGCTTTATACCACGACACAGGATTTTTACAAAGACACAAGCAACATGAATTGGTTAGTTGTGATTTAGCCAGAAAATACCTGCCAGAATTTGGATTGACAAATGAAAGAATCGACAACATTTGCAATATCATCTTGGCGACAAGATTTCCTCACCATCCACATAATTTATTGGAGATGATCATATGCGATGCCGATCTCGATTATTTAGGTAGAGATGGTTTTACTGAAACCAGCGAGAAATTAAGAAATGAACTGATTGCGTATCAAATCATAAATGCCGAAACTGACTGGAATCAATTTCAAATCAATTTCTTCAATAAACACAAATTCTTTACCCAAACAAGTAAAGGGAAAAGAGGTGCCGAAAAAATGGCTAGATACAACGAACTCGTGAAAAACCTAACCAATAATCAGTAAAAATCACACCCCTAAAGAAATGAATCAAAATAATATTTGGCTGAAAACTTTCAATGTAAGAGCAGAGGAAGTTGGTGTTGTGAAAAAACTTTTCTTTCTACAGTTTTTCCAAGGTGCAGGCATTGCGTTTTTTCTAACCGCATCACTTACATTATTACTTGAAAGATTCAACATAGAACAGATTCCGTATGTGTTTATTTTTTCAGCAATATTATTATGGATAAGCGGCTTTATATATTCAAAACTTGAACACAAATACCCCTTACACAAGGTGGCCTTCATGATTACAATTTTCATGATTTTGAGCATACTGATTTTCAGACTGGCATTTATATTCGGAGAAGACAATCATTTTGTGTTTATCATGTTGCCATGGTTCTATGTGTTGTACCTTTTAAACAATTTAGAATTCTGGGGAGTGGCTTCCTTGATTTTTGATGCACGTCAAAGTAAAAGATTATTTGCCGTAATTAGCGCAGGCGATATTCCTGCGAAAATGATTGGTTATTCTATTGCGGGTTTAACCGTTCATTATATTGGAACCATCAATTTACTTTGGGCTGCATTGGCTTGCTTAGTAGCCTCCATCCCATTTTTAATTACCGTAAAGGAAGCGACAATTCTGGAAGACCACCATAAACACCATAACCATAACCATAATGAACATAAAAAAATCAGTCACAAAAAGAAACCTGAACACAATGTCAAAAAAATTATTGATAATTTCTTCGGTAACGACTTGATTAGAAATGTTGCTGTATTGGGCATTTTGATGTCGATGAGTTTCTTAATTATCAATTTCTCATTTTGGACAAAAGTTAAACATGAATATCACGATGATGTTTCACTTGCAAATTTTATCGCCTTCTTTAATGCCATCATTTCAATCGCATTTTTGATTTTTAAATTAATTTTTACCAGCAGGCTCATTAACAAAATCGGTATCATCAAATCACTACTGATCACTCCAATTGTTTTGTTAGTGATGATCGGTTTGGTTATTTACTCAGAAAAACTAGACAACGAAACTTTAATTCTATATTGTTTTGGTGCCACATATTCTATAGTTGACATTTTAAAAACCTCTATCAATAACCCTGTTTTCTTAACGGTCATGCAACCATTACCCAACCATGAAAGATTAAGAGCACATATGATTCTCAAAGGAATAACAGATCCATTTGCTTTTCTGATTGCCGGTGTGGCTATTATTTTTCTGATTAAATTCCAAGGAAAAGTAGACCTCGCTTCCATGTCATATTTAGTACTTGTGATTTGCCTTTTTTGGTTTGTAGGAGTTCATGCACTCAATAAGCAATATCTTAAAACCATTGTTAAATCCATTAGCAACAAATTTTTCAATCTCGATAATTTATCAATTAATGATACAGACACTTTACAATGGCTGAAAGAAAAAGCCAAAGAAGGAACAGAAACTGAAGTTCTCAATATCATTTCAATGCTTAGTCGACAGCCACAAGATTTAAATGACGAATTGGTTATCGCTATCTTCAAACACCCATCAGATAAAGTAAAACTTACTTTACTGAACTTAATGCTCGAACACGATTATCCTCAAGCAGCTCAATCGTTGATTAAGCTATTAAGTCAGGATATGCATCCTGCAATTTTAGCCAGATCCATAAAAGTGATTTGTAAAAACAATATACAAACAGACGAAACACTCCAATTTCTTTCAAGTAATGAAAAAGAAATCAGAAACGCCGCCATTGATGGTCTTTTCTTTTATGCTAGTGGAGAGGCAAAACAAAAGGCAGCAAACTTGTTACACGAATTGATAAACTCCGAAAAGGATGAAGACAGAATTGCAGCCGCTCACATTTTTAGCAATCATTACCATGGGAAAGAAGTTGATATGATCATGCAATTGATGAACGACAAAAATCTTGAAGTAAGAAAATTCGCTTTTATTGCTGCAGGTAAATCAGAAAATGAAATACTAGTTCAAAAGCTCATTCAAACCGGTCTTCAATATGAGTTTGAAATGATTGAGCCATTATTGCTAAGTGGTATTAAATCATTGCCACACATTTACAACTACCTGAATTCAAACAAGACCATCATCTCTAATGCACAAAAGGAAAAATTAATTTTACTCATCAGTAGAATTAACCACGAAAACGCTCATAATTTATTAGTTAAGTTATTGCAAGAATTCCCTGCTGATTACTACATCATTATTAAAGCTATATACAGAAGTAGCTTCACACCTAAACAAAAAGAAATCATTCTGTTTACAGATACCATCACGCAACTTCTTTCAACATGCGCCAATATAATTTACCTACAACATGGTATTAAACAAAACAATCCCAATCCAACGTTATTAGTTGATTCGCTGAATTTAGAATTGGAAACATTGAGAGATACTTTATTATCGCTTTTCTCCATTGTATACAACCGAAATAAAATAAACAAAGTAAGGGCAGCTTTTGCAACAGGCGTAAAAGCAAACATCATCAATGCTATGGAATTAATTGATATTACTGTAAAAAAGGATATCGCCCATAAATTCAATACAGTTTTTGAGCCCGGAAGCACAGTAGCAAGAATTCATGATATCGAGAAATTATATCCCAATCACCACTACAAGAACGCTGAAGAAATTCTATCCAAGATTATTAAAAACGAAGATGGCATTTATAACAAATGGACTATTTCAACTTCAATTTATTTAGCAAAAAAACAAGGCATTCATTTGGATCATGCGTTAATTAATACGTTATCACATTCTGAAAACAAATTAGTAAATGAAACTTCAAAATACTATTTGAGTTTGGCTCATTAACAGCCATTTCACAATCAACTACATTATTTCAACAACATAAATAATCTAAAATGTCTTCTTCTTTAAACCAACATTTGCTGCTTCTTGAAAAAGTATTACTATTAAAATCGCTAAGCATTTTCAAGGAAACGCCTGAGACAATCTTATCCGAATTGGCGCCATTGATGAAAGAAGAACAGCTAGAATCTGATACAATTATTTTTGAAGAAAATGATCCAGGCAATTGTATGTACATCATTTTATCTGGAAAAATTTCTATCATAAAAGGTGGACAGGAACTTGCCGTACTCAAAGAGAATGAAGTATTGGGTGAATTGTCTTTATTAGATAACGAACCTAGAAGCGCTGCAGCAATTGCCAAAACCGACTGCATGCTTTACAAAATAGATCATGAACCTTTTTATGAACTACTAGACACCAGACCAGAAATTGCTAGAGGCTTCATTAAAATTTTATGCAACAGACTTAGGCAGTTAAATGAAAGAACAGCGAAGGGGAATTAAGAAAGGTTTATGAGTTTAAAGGTTTAATGGTTTAATACGCTGCGCTGGTTGTTTGTTGTTTTATGCCTACGAAAGTCTCTGACCGAGTCGTAGAAGGTTTAATTCGCTGCGCTGGTTTGGCGTTATTCGTTTGTATGGCGTTATTAGTTTGTTTGGAGTTTGGGGTTTGGCGATGTTTGTTTATTTGTGGTTTATCGTTTGTAGTTTAGAATGCTTATCCAGCCTATCCAACTTATCCAGTATCTAATTGCCCCCCTTTCTTGCAACTTAGTGCCTTGGTGCCTTTGTGGCATTATTCTCAAGAAAGAAACACCTCCGTTGCCCCATACCCATACAAATGATGATATCGATTGACAAAAGACTTCACATATTTTTTATGATTCAGCCTTTCATGAATTTCTTCTTTTAACACCCCTTCCCCTATTCCATGAACCACAATGAATTCTTTTAGGTGATGCCAGTGAGCGAGTTCTAGATATTTTTCAAAAGTTTC
>CALPIT020000154.1 GCA_943323705.2 Streptomyces griseus | reverse complement strand
CAGGCAACCCCTCTCCAATAGAGAGGGTAGCAATGATCAGTATCGGCTGTCTCTGCGCAAACTCACCAACTCTGTTCTCTGCGGTAAAAAATTCGTGAATTCGTGGTTAACCAACTTCCCCCTTGGGGGACCGAGGGGGCTTCCCTTTTTTTCTCTACTTTTACATCCACAACTTCAATAATGGAAAATATCATTTCGGCTATTAAAAATTGTTTTCAGCAATACAGCTCCCAGCCCATACAACAAATAGAAAAAATACCGCAAAGCGGAAGCGACAGAATCTATTTCAGAATTTATTGTGCGGACAACAAAACGTTCATCGCAACTTATAGCAACAACATCAGAGAAAACAAAACCTTCATCTATTTCAGTAAACATTTTAAGAATATCAATGTTCCTGTGCCAGAAGTGTTGGCAATAAATGAAGATGCCTCAATTTATATCCAAGAAGATTTTGGCGATACCTCTTTACTGAATGTGTTAGAAGCGAACGGACACAATGATCTAGTATTTAATTTATTTAAAAAAAGTCTGAAAGCCATTGCCCATTTGCAAATCAATGGTGATAAAAACTTAGATTACTCTCAATGTATCACCAGCAAAGAATTTGGGCAGCAAGCCATTCTCAGTGATTTGCTTTACTTCAAATATTATTTTCTCGACACTTTAAAAATTCCTTACGATAAAGAAAAGTTGATCAAAGATTTTGAAGCCATCAGCAATTATTTGGCTCATGTAGATCAGAAATATTTTATGTTCCGCGATTTTCAAAGTCGCAATATCATGGTAAATAATAATGAAGTTTATTTCATCGATTTCCAAGGTGGGATGAAAGGTGCTCTACAATATGATGTGGCTTCATTGTTGTGGCAGGCCAAAGCCAATCTCAGTGATGAATGGAAAGATAAACTGCTGAGTTATTATATGGACTGTGTAGACGAAGAAATGGGAACACCTGTTGATAGAACTATTTTCACCAATCAATACAATGGTTACGTGATGATTCGTTTGCTGCAAGTATTGGGCGCTTATGGCTTCAGAGGATTGTTTGAACGCAAAGCTCATTTCCTCACCAGCATTCCTTTGGCATTGCAGAATCTGAAATGGTTCATGCAACACAAAAAAATTGGCATCAGCTTTCCGATGTTTGAATCATTATTAAAACTTGTGGTTGCTGATGATATGATTCAGCAATTTGAAAATACTAAAGCCAATGAACAAACGCCGTTGCTGGTTAAGATTCATAGCTTCTCTTATTTGAAGAATGGCTATCCCGTTGATAAAACTAAAAACGGTGGTGGTTATGTGTTTGATTGCAGAGGCATTCTCAATCCCGGAAGAATTGAGGAGTATAAAAAACAATCTGGACAGGACAAGCCAGTAAAAGATTTTCTCGAACAACAAACGTTGATGCCCAAATTTCTAAATAGCATTTACGACATCGTTGACATCACCGTAGAAGACTACATCAAACGCGGTTTTGAAAGTTTGGAAATCAATTTCGGTTGTACCGGCGGCCAACACCGAAGCGTATACGCAGCCGAAGCTGTCAATCGCCATATCAGAAATAAATTTGGTGTAAAAACAATCGTAACACATTTGAATAACGAAAACTGGGTAAAATAATGAATGCCATGATCTTCGCCGCCGGACTCGGCACACGTTTCAAACCCTGGACAGATAGTCATCCTAAAGCGCTAGCCATCGTCAATAACAAATCATTGCTGCAACGCAACATAGAATATTTACAACAATACAATATCACCAATGTAGTGGTGAACGTACATCATTTCGCAGACCAAATCATAGAAGCGGTTAATGATAATAAAAGCTGGGGAAGCAACATCATCATCAGCGATGAAAGTAACGAAGTGCTGGAAACAGGTGGCGGCTTACTAAAAGCACAATCACTACTGCAAAACGACGAACCTTTTATCACGTTGAATGCAGACATACTAACAGATTTATCCATCAGCAATTTATTATCATTTCACAAATCGAATGAAGCGCTGATTTCATTTGGCATCACCAATCGCAAATCATCACGTAATTTTTTATTTGATGAACACAACAGATTGTGTGGATGGGAAAACAATGTTACGGGTGAACGAAAAATTTCTATAGCAAAAGAAAATTTAAAACCAATGGCCTACAGCTGTGTAGCTATTTTCGAACCTGCTGTATTCGAACTCATTCCACAACGCGGAAAATTCTCCTTAACTGAAACGTATTTAAGTCTGGCTGCTGAACATGTAATCATGGGCTACGAACATTCCGGTGATAGATTTATAGATGTGGGAAAGCTGGAGAGTGTGGAGGTGGCGGAGGGGATGTTTATTTAGCCCCCTAAATCCCCCAAAGGGGGACTTTGATTGTGTTTTGTTGGATAAGCGCGACTTGGCCCCTAGATTACCCGAAGGGGACTTTGATTATGTTTTATTCGATGATCGCGAATTCATGAATTGTTTTTTGTTTTGAAAGATTAAATATGAATGAGGGTGCCACTCCCCTCTCTATTGGAGAGGGGTTGGGGGTGAGGCTCTTATTCTTGGGGCGTTTCATAATTACCCTTCTTCTCTTTCTCCTCCTTCGGTTTGAAGCCAAAATTATATCTCAAAGTAATACCTAAACGACGCGTATCATTGACGCGATGGCCTTCTACGCGTTGGCCGTTTCTGTCGAAATTAAAGGTAATCTGATTGGTACGCAATACGTCGTTGATCGAAACGATTAGATTCACTTTCTTTTTAAATAAACTTTTGTTCGCAGATACAAAAATGCCGCCAAAAGTATTCAACTCATAAAAATTCTGTAACCCCTTGGAACGCATAAATGCCTGCAAATTGACAGTGAAACTTTTTGTGGCTTTATATTCATGAAAAGTGAATAGCGTGTATCCGGCACGGTTATAATTGAAAATTTCATTTTGAAAAAAACCTCTGTACTCATTGTAATTAAACACAAAGCCCATATAGAAAAAATATTTACCGCCCGGAGGTTTACCCCCAACAAGTCGGAAATAATATTCTTTATTTTTTCCCAGATTATCAAATGTGCGATAAGCGATTTTGGTAACGGGATCCTGATAAATCACATTGCTGAAAATATCTCTAGTATCATTAAATCCAAATGCAAATACAGGTATATCATTGAAAGTAACGTTCAGTTCACAATTGGTAGTGAACTGTGGTTTTAATGCAGGATTGCCCGATTCATATAAAAACTGATCTACGTATTTGGGATATGGATTCAGACTTTCATAATAAGGACGGCGAATGCTTTTTCGGAAAATAGCACTGCCCATTAATGTTTGCCCATACATTTTAAAAAGTTTGTGCTTGAGAAATATGTATGGAAAAATATCTTTTCTGTTGATGCCAAAACTGGTGTCTTTCGGAATCAACTGGCGACCATTGATATCAGTAATTTCGAAACGCAATCCGGGCTTGATGGTAAAGCCATGAAATGTTTTAGAGGCCTGTACATATGCTGCGCTAATTGTTTCGTTGTATTGATAAGTATTGGTTTGAAATTTATCAATCATTCTAACACCATTGCCTGTATCTATAAAATATTCAGCGCTGCTGAGACTCTTGCTGTTGCTTATTTTAATACCAGTTTCGAATGTGTATTTTTTAGGAAGCTTTAAAGTGAGGTCAGATTGAAACGACCAATTGTTTTTTGAGTTGTCATTCATGCCATCGCCAATTACTGCTGCATGAACGGGAATGATGTATGCGTTCGTGTATATTTGATCGTTAGTATAATGATAATAACTGTAATCCAAGACATTGGTCCATTCGCTTCCAGAAGTATCAATTTTGCATTTCAATGTCAAAGTATTTGAAAAGAAATCTGAATTATTGTTGTTAGTAATTGCAGATTGTGTTTCTAAAATATTTTGAGTGAGCAGTTGCTTTGTAACATCGATTGTATTTTCCGCTTTATTTTTATTTTCATTGAAAGTATATCTTACATCATAAGCGATATTCCATTTTTTGGCAAATGCATAATCCAATCCAGAATTGATGTAATGGGTGGTTGATGGATATTTTGTAAAAGAACGTTGATTAATAATCGTGCTGTCGATATCAAAATTTCTCTTGGAATCCACCTCTTCAAAATTAGTGCGGCCGGTGAACTGGTAATTGATGTAACTATTTATTTTATCTCCTGATTTACTAAAAGTAAAACCAGCGGTGTTTGTTGCATAAACGCCCTGAAAATAAGCAATGTTCATACTGCCACTGCTGCCGAGTTTAACGCCTTTTTTCAAAACAATGTTCACAATACCTCCACTACTTGCTGCATCATATTTTGCTGATGGGTTTCGTAAAATTTCAATTTTACTGACACTATTGGCGGGCAAGCTTTTCAATAATGAAGTTAAATCCGCACTGCTGAGTTTCATTTCTCTTCCATTGATGAAAATAGTAGCCGGTGTGGTGCTATTCAGGTAAACATTTCCATCCTGATCGATAATGGCGCCTGGTGTTTTCTCGATCACTTCAAACGCATTGCTACTGCTAATTGTTAATGCCGCAGCATCAACTATCGTTTTATCGTCTTCTTCTTTAATCAATGGCTTTCTTGAAGAAACAACAGTAACAGCAGACATTGAACTGAACTCATTCTTCAAAACCACTTGCATTGAAACAGTTGTGCTTCCTGCTGTAAAGGCTGTATCAAAATCTAATTTGCCAATTGAACTGATGTGGAGATGGTATTCTATGCCTTCTGTGATGTTGAATTCATCCTTAGATTTCAATAGCTTTTTAATGGAAGCATTTGTATCAGCAAGATTTTTTAAATACGCAGTAGCACCTTGTATTTTATTGTTCTTATCATCAGTAATGTTGATTGTTAATTTACTGATTTGTGCATTAGAATAGCTATGCAAAAATGAAAATAAAATAATTAATGGTAAATAGTTTTTCAAAAATGGAATTTCGGATTTTAACGGCAATAGTTTTATTTCTTTTCAAACAATTCTTTCTTGTCAACTTTTTTAACTTCAATACTGTCTTTCAAAGTTTTGCTAACGATGTCATAAGGACCGGTAACCACCTCATCACCTTCTTTCAATCCTTCTGTGATTTCAATGTAATTGATATCTTGAATGCCAGTCTTTACAGAAACTTTTTTCACTTTACCATCTGCACCCAAAACAAAAACAACTACATCCAAATCGTCGAGTGAAGGCGCTGGGGCGTTGATATCAGATGCTTCTTTATCGTCTTTATTCACAACAACATCATTTTTATCTCGGGTAGTCACAGCATTGATAGGCACACTCAGCACATTTGATTGTGTTTTTGTTTGAATATCCGCAGTAGCACTCATTCCTGGTCTGAATGGAAAAATGCCTTTGCCCAATAAATCCTTATAACTTTCCGGCAACAATCTTACATACACTTTATATTGCGTAACATCATTTGTGGTAGCGGCTAAGGCTGACTGTGAGGAAGCGCCGTTATTGGAACTGGCAATTTGTGTTACCAATCCTTTGAACTTTCTGTCGCTATAAGCATCAATAGTTACCAGTGCGCTGTCACCCAATTTCACTTTTGGAATATCATTTTCACCTACATCCACACGAACTTCAATTTTTTCCATATTGGCGATGCGTAGAATTTCAGTTCCTACATTGAAACTATTACCCGCAACTCTTTCGCCTTTTTTTACATTCAATAAACTTACCACACCATCCATTGGCGCGATGATGGTTGTTTTTCCTAAATCTTTATTGGCGCGATTCAAACTGGCTTCAGCAGATTGCACGCTTGCACTTATGCCTTTAATATTTTGAACACCTGCATTGTAATTGGCTTTTGCTGTTTTGAAATTTGCTTCTGCAACATTGAACTCACTTTTGCTGATTACTTTATCATCAAACAATTTCTTTTGCATATCGTAGTTCTTCTGTGCCTGATCGAGTTGTGCTTGCAAGGCGTCGAGCCCTGCTTTTGAATTGGCAACTTGTGCTTTGGATTGATCCACACCAAAAGAAGCTTGATCGCGTTGAATGCTGTAAATATCTGCGTATATGCGTGCCAGTAATTGACCTTTTTTTACTGTATCTCCTTCCTGAACAGTGATCTAGGTAATTTCACCACTGATATCCGGACTTACTTTCACTTCAACTTCTGGATACACTTTACCACTGGCATTCACCACTTCAATGAT